>JAUXVD010000018.1 GCA_030684575.1 Nitrospirota bacterium
AAGGAGCCTGACCTGAAGCGGGCCCTGGGAATGAACGCGAACCATGACGGCATCGACGGAGCCCGGAAGGCTCCCTAACCCGGAGGACGGACCCCACAGTTCTAATTGTCGCCAACCATCAATTCTAATTGACGTCAGACAGCTTGATCGTCGTCTCCTGTTACTACAAGGGTAGCCTTTTCCGCTAGGCATTTGATTAGCATGAAATCCAACTTATTTATGTCTTGGAACTCATCAACAATAATCTCTGTAAACTGCCCATGAATACCACTCAGGAGTTGTGGACTCTTTTGGAGAGACCGCAGGGCACGCAGTTTTTGGTCATCAAAGTCCATGCATCTGTCTTGCTGAAGCGCTGACTCGTAGGCTTTAAAGAGCCAGTAGAGGGCCTGAATGACCTTCTTGATGGAAGTGGCGTCACCCCCCAGATGAGACAAGAGTAAATCTTTGATCTCTTTCCGAAGTGTGGTTGTGATGAAATCCGCAAGATGCTGAGGATTTATGTCTCTCGGGTCGAATATTTGATTTTTCAACAAGCTATATAAGTCTCGGTAGAATCTCCTCTCCACATTGGCGGGTAGGACCGCATACTGTTCTGGTCCTCTTCTGCGAAGTTCTTCTAATCCTTCACGAATGATACTTCGTTGGCGATGCTCGGGTACAATGGTTTTGTGCTCTTCGGTGAAATACTCGCGAAGGAGACCCCATCCAAAAGCATTTAGAGTAGAGATTTTAAGCCCATCAAGTTGTGCGGGGTATTGCAGAAGTTGGTCTGCCAGTTTGTTCCTAAGTGATGACGCGGCAGCGTTGTCAAAGGTGAGAACGAGTATCCGTTTGGGGTTTACGCCGTTCTTGATACGCGTCAATACGCGATTGATTATTGTCTGAGTCTTGCCGGACCCTGCGGGAGCAACTAGACGAATAGTGGAATCGACGGCTTCAATAATTCTGTTCTGGTAGGGATCGGCGGAAGGCAGGAATGTCCGCAGAGCTTCCCTGATATCAACCGATGCTTCATTGATGCCACGTTGAAGTTCATCAAGTGCTTCTGAGCGAAGCTCAAAATTTTCAGGAAACTCAATATGAGAATAAATATGATCTGAAGACATGGCGCTATTGACTCGGTAGGCCTTCCGAAGCATACCTTTCGAGGCGATGCGATTACCACCCTAACTTGGAGGCAGGCTCAATCTGGCAATATTACGGGCAATTACTTGCAATGTGGTACCCCTTAGATTCAGCCTCTGCCGTACTCGCAAATTCGACTCGGTTGTGCGGAGCTACTTGACTATAATTCGGACAATCAGGCCGGTGGTAGATGTGGCTGCGATGGTTGCCGATGATGGGATAGGGTGACGTGGAGGCGGACGTATCGGGTTCGACGGCTCCCACCAGTGGCGATCCAAGTATCTTTGCAAGACAAATTATCTTCCTCGTCGGTCTTACTTCGGCTGGCCCAGAATGTTACCGCCCACTCTTTCTCTGGTTGAATCTACTGTAATCACGATCGCCGCCTGGATATCCCGGCCTTCGTTTCCCCGTATCCGTATGATCCACGCTTTATCTCCAGGATTTTCTGGAACTGTTTCGACTAACTCGATTTGTGACCTTGAGGCATCTGGCTTTCCAGGGACTTGGGCATAGGCGCGCAGGGTATACTCAACCGGCTTTTCTTCCTTGGAGATGTGATAGATCGGTCCATTTGTTGGAAGAATAGGGAAGAATCCCTGGAGGGTCGATCCTGTGTAGACTTGCATGAAGTTATATAATTTAGACCCACCTTCTGACGTATAGTAGAACAACGTCACATACCCTTTAGGCGTATGGAATTTGACTTCATCATTCATGATGCGAGGGGTAAGTGGTTCGCTTGGGGGCTTCTCTCGAACTTCCTGCACTTGGGCACACCCCACCAGAACCACACACACCGCTACTACCAGCCTGCTGAACATCATGCGCCCTCCTACTCTAGAAAAGTTTCTGTAAGGTATACGAGTGTTGTAATTATGTCCATCCTAAACCAGGTAAGGAGGAAAAGTATTAGAAACCATTTCCAGGTGAGTGGCGGTCAGGCGGGCATTGCAGGGAGAAAGGATGAATTCTGATTTTTGCGGCACGTGGCGAGTCTGTTCCTTCAAGAAGCTAAGAAAATCCACATGGATATATGCGCAACAATAATACGCATATGCCCCCGGAACCAGATACAGGAACAGTCCAATCCTCATCACGCAACACCATGCAGTTATCATCTCCTTACGAAATAAGAAAAGTGGGTCCTGAGACCCATGAGGCTAGGATGAGCCTTCAAAGGCTCTGGGAAGAGCCCTGTCTACAAAGGGTGTCGGCTTCTCGTGCGCTAAGGCGGCGTTAAATCAGTGGATGTGAGGAGGCGCAGGCATGGTCATAAACCAGATGATTGAGGGACACTCTGAATCCTGCTGCCTATGGCTTGTAAGTTGTAGATTCCCCCCACTGAGACAACAGCAGACAATATAACCCGCGGGGGAACCGACCATTGCCTCAAACGGTGATAGACATGGCTTGGAAGTGGCTCACCTGTTCCGGTAGTAGAGAGGCAGCAGAAAGAACTGGGTTGATCGATCTAGGAGGATGGATTAGAAGTGAGGAGGAAACTTCACATCAGAGGACACCCATGACCGAACAGGTTAGATCGTTATCTCCCGCGAAGACCATTCTCCTCACAGGAGCAGGGTTCACGAAGAATTTCGGCGGATACTTAGCCAGTGAAATGTGGGAGGCTATTTTCAATCAAACAGAAATCAGTGAATGCGAGCCACTTCGATCTTGCCTGTTACAGATTGAGACCTTGAATTTCGAAAAGGCATATGACCAGATTTTGTTCTCTGGGAAATTCCACTTGAATGAACAAATGATCTTCAAGCGTGCCCTGAGAGCCGCATATGAGGAACTCGACTCATTGGTGCTTCAGTACACGTTGAGTCATCAGGGCTTTGTCGATTATGTGTTTCGAGAACTTATTGTTCGCTTCAGGGGGCAGGTAGAAGAGCGGGGGTTTCTTTTTACCTTGAATCAAGACATGTTCGTCGAGCGGTTCTTTCACTCAGAGAATTTCCGACTCACGCTCCCTGGCCTCAATAACCCAGCTTGGTTTAACCTTAATAAGTCGCAATCTCCAGCTAAAGAATACTTGGTCACAATCCCGAGCGATACTGATGACATTCAGAAATTGAAACATGCTTTTTCGGATGAGCGTTCCGAGAGTTTCGTATACGTAAAACTTCATGGTTCATATAACTGGTTTGGGAAACATGGTGGTGATGTGATGGTCGTGGGGAATGCGAAAACTGAAGCTATCGAAGGTGAACCTCTATTGAGGTGGTATCAGGAGTTGTTCCGAGAAGCCATCAACGAGCCTGATCGGAAGTTGGTTGTCATCGGGTATGGCTTTGGTGACGAACATATCAACAAAGAAATTGCCGACGCAATCGCGAAAAACGGCTTGAGGCTTTATGTCATTAGTCCGATGGAACCTAAGAGCTTTCGAGACATACTTTGCCCCGTGCATGGTGTCATGGAGCGGGTTCCACAAAATTTCAGTATACAGACGAATATATGGGAGGGTTTGGCAGGATACTACTGTGCTTCTGTAACAGACCTTTTCAGCACGGCCATCTTGGGTGGTGGTCCACCCCCAAGAGCTAAATCGCTCCTTCGTCAGCTCGATTTGATTTGACGATCCGCGGTTTAGGGAGCCGTTTTCGTGACCCTACTCAGGCCTACTGGAACTCAATGGGGCCAACGAGAACCAAGAGTTAGAGAAAGCTGGAACTTTTCACATCCTGATCTCCCAATACCACACGCCGACCGTTTAGATGGTCGAAAAAACAACCGTTTTGACCATTCTGCTTCTACTGGTGATCGGTTCTACGGTCAGGATGAGGAGCCATTATGCACAGAGTCAGCTGGAATGGGCACCAAACCACTGGCTGTATGACTCTGCGTGTAACCCTTTATCCAAACTGCAAACGATTTGCTAGGTAAACGATATGACCCTGATTTGCCCTCTTTCGCTATTATGATATCTCGTTTTTTCAAAGCGGCTATAGCATTGGTGAGAGTTGATTCCTTAATTTTAGCAGCCTTTCGTATTTCCTCCTTACTCACCCAACCATCCAAATGGTCGCTCATTGCCCTAAGAACCTCCCTGTACTCATCTGAGCCTATCTGATCAAAATATAGATCGTGGAAATATTTCACGCCGAGTTGCTGAAAGGCACCGTTTTCCTTGAAGGCACCATCAAAAAAGTCTTTGACATCAATCGTGTTATCCTGATCAGCATCAAAGGCCGAAGAGGCGAACTGTTGAATGAACTGAGGATATCCTTCTGAAAATGTAGCAATCAAGTTCTCAGCCTCGCCTGTAATAGAAACCTCAAGGTCATTCTTGACTTTAGCTTCATCCAATCCTTTCCGAATGACCTGTATCCGCTCATCAGGGAAAAGTGGCCCGAGCGTCAAAACCTGAAAGATTCGCGGGGACGATTCGTGGCTTCGCTGCAACTTTTGAATGAGGACGGGTAGACCGGCAAGTCCAATTGCGATCCTGGAGCACCCCCGTTTTGTTAGTCGCTCAGTGAACACCTTGACAAACTCCCCTAGATTGGCGCTATGCGGTGGTTTATCCGCTTCGTCAATAAGGATCAGGATACCGTCCCGCTCTGTACTACCCATAGCGGAAAGTGTTCGCTCTATTGTGTAAGTTAGTTCATCCAGTAGGTCTTGTGGTCGGGGGGCATCATCTCCCTTTGTGTATTTCACTCCTACCCCTGCAACGTTCACCTCCCATCGAGCCAGAAAGTCCCAAGCGGTCTTAAAGGTTTCCTTGGCCTGATTCTGAGCTGCAACGACTCTTTGGAGTTCGGCCCCTATTTTTCTGATGATGTCTAAGTAACTATTTGATGGGGATAGCTCGACATGCACGACAAGAAAATTAAAAGTTCCACAGCTGATCGACCCAATCTCACCCCTTGCTATGCACTGGGTGTAGAACAGGAGGGAAGATTTTCCAATCCCTCGCTCCCCATGGATCAGGAAGTGAGATGCATTATCGTTCTTGGTCTGGAAGAGGACGCGTTCTAAAGCAAGAATTTCTTCTACTCGGCCGGAAAACATACCAGGGGTCACAATGCTGCCTGGTCTAAAAGGATTGTAGCGGGGCATTGTAGTAGCTCCTTGCCTTCAAGGTTATTCGCTAAGTCGCTAAAGAATTTGTTTTTTGAACAGGCGGAAGGATACGTCAAAATCCTGGGAAAATCGACTTCTCGTGGCATGAGTTTGGAGAGGGGTTTTTGACCTCTGTGTGCAGAATGACTAGACAGGCTGAGAAGACAGAGGGTGGGTTCTGTTCTACAGTACGAAGTAGTGAGTCAAGCAGGAATCGAACTAGAAACAGTTTCGGTCGTAAAACGGTCGCATAGCAGACCTACTTTCCGCTCGTTCCCTCTCACCCAACCTCACTCTTTCTCAGGTCACAACTCGTTGACATTCTCGCATAAATCCTGTCGAAACCGCGTCAGCGTTGAGGATGCTTGGTGTACCACAAGTCAAATCCCGCCTTTGGCCCCACGACTCGAAAAGCAGAGCGTGAGTGTCCGATCTGTCCATGGAATTGATTCGTCCTCCGAAACCCGGACACCCTCCCGCCAACGCTGCACCGGTCACACGCATTAGAAATGATACCCCGCCCCAAATACGACGAAGTGCGCGTTGTAGTTGGCGTTGAAATCCCTGCCAGGGAAACTTGCGTGGTTGTACTTGTATTCTCCGAAGAGGGCAATCTGTTTCGTGATAAGCACACGCGTTCCTGCCAGGACGTTTAAGCCTGGTCGGACCTCCGAGCCAGCCGTTGATGTGGGAGTAGTGAACCAAAACAATCCGAGCCCAACACCCGCGTATGGTTGAATGACTTGTCCAGGGTACCGATACACCACGTTCAAGGCCGCCGTTGTCACTCGCAGGTGGGCTCCCGGAACTGTTGCCGTTTGTGACCCTGATGGGCTACTCAGCGTGAGCTGCTGTTGCTTGAGATAGGGGGTTGCGGTATACAGTTCCGCCTCGCCACCAAAGTACTTCAGACCGTCTAGAAAGTGCCCCACCTTCAGGCCATAGATCGGGGAGTTCTGAAGACCAAGATTCGATCCTGTACTACCTGTAATATCCCCTGTCCCCCTCACGTCACTTAACTGTGCAGACAGTCCGTAACCAGCGAAACCGGCCACATAGGACTCTGCGTTCGCTGTCCGCTGAAAGAGAACCAACGACCCACACACACTGAGGATGAGAGTCAGCCACCCCGTGAACTTGATCATAACGATCCCCCTCTATGAAATAGGAACCAACAGTAGTGAAATAGCGACTCACTGAACTCCACACACGTAGTAAGTGTATCTATGGGTTCTAATTTGTCAATGTAGTACGTCTGGTGGTGGGTTAATCTAATGGGGCTGCCGCCGCATACTCCCGCTCAGGAGGGGTGGCAGCATGGATATCAAACGAGCGGTAGGGAAGCGGATCAAGATCGTGCGGCAACGGAACGGACTGACTCAGGATCAACTCGCCGAACAGGTGGGGTTGAGTCCGAAATACATTAGCGGCATCGAACGAGGGGTGGAAAATCCCACCATGGATATTCTTATCCGTCTTGCCAAGGTGCTGGGAGTGGAACCGTATGATCTCTTCCTGTTTGGAGAGTCAGAGGAGAGTGAGAAGGCGTTGCGAAAAGGGATCGAGAAGATGGTACGGGAAGTGGATCGGGAGAAGCTTCAGTTGTATTTCGATGTCATGAGGAACATTCTCCAACTCACCTGAAGCGACAGATGAGGGACAAACATCTGATCTTAATGCCGCGCCACAGAATTTCTATCAAATTTGTGGGTACGTTGAAGTGAGCGAGAAGACCTTCTTAGTGACCGATGATCCCGCTCAACCGTTGCATCTGACGGTACGCCGCCTTCGCTTGAAATCTTGATGGGTGTTTCTTGTAGTGGCACGCTTGGCAGTACCACTCCACATCGAAGGGTTTCCGGTAGTCATGATGATGGCCCTGTAATCGTTGCTTCGGGAACCTCTTCCGACAACGCTGGCAGCGAATCGGTTTCTTGACTTTCCCTGCGGCTACGGCCTTTTGGAGTTTCCGTTGGGCAAGATGGCGCTGCCAGAGCTTCTCCAACTTCTGTGGGCTCGCAAGAAGGGATCTTCGGAAGCTCATCTATCAAGTCTAGCAGATCATTCGAGCATGTCCTTACGGACAATTCTTTGCCAACCGATATCCTGCTTCTTCTGCCTCAGCAACACTCCCAAACTCCACCCGGTTCCGAGGCGCAATCTGGCTGTAATTTGGACAATCAGGCCGATGGTAGATGTGACTGCGGCGGTTGCCAACGATGGGATAGGGCGAAGTGGGGGTAAGAGAATCTGGTTCTGCTGTGCCTAGCCGTGGTGGACCGCGAGAAGTACTGCTATTCTCGGTTTCGCTATTCAGCGGCACCAGGTCTAACAGGTCGAGTGTCTGTCTTCGTTTGGCTTTACGGTAGACCCACGGGGGGATGGGTGCAGGATCAACCCATAAGCCTTTTTTCGCCTCTCGTGCTGCCTTCTCCAATCCTTCAAGTGCCGTATCTCCCGGCGCATACTTCCGATACCACCAACACCAGCCTTGCTTGACGAGTTCCTGATTGAGATTCATCCCATCGGACAGGATCACATCGGCAAGGGTGCGCTTGTACTTGTCGTGGCCGTGCGTCTGAACGGTGACTTCCTTTCCGAAGGCGAGGGCAGAGGCCGCCTGCTTGGCCTTCTGGCCGTAGGCTTGGCGTCTCTCCGGGCAGTCAATACCACTCAAACGGATGCGCTCCGCTCTCCCGTTGTGGAGCACATCAAACGTATCACCATCGAGGACACCGACTACAGCGCCAGTGAAATCTGGTGCGCCGGCACTCGCTGACGTGAAAAGGAAAAAGACGATACCAAGGGAGGCTAAGAGCCGCTTGTTCAAGCTTGACCGGGCTCCTCAGTCCATCTGCTGAATGGCTCAATGGCCGTAAACCGACCGTTCTTACTCATGTCCCGTCGTAGCTCAAACTGACCGAGACTCTCAGTAACCTCTATGGCGGACAGGTTCCCAAAATTGATCTTAGACCACGCTTCACGTGTCACCCTGACACTGTACAAGTACTCATCCGAAATCTCACCCGTGGTTTTGTTCGGGCGCTGAGAATATCCCGACAGGACAATCTCTGAAATGGTAGGAAGAGAAGCAAAGGCCTCTCCGAGAACACGAAACGCAATGCCGTGGACATGACGCATGTAGAGCTGAGATGCCTTCGTATCCGACAGCTCTTTCATGGTGACTTTCCAGCCTCGGCCTCCATAGGTGGCTGTCTTTCGTGGTACGTCCTCGATTTCTGGAAGATCAACCTCAATGACAGCGCCTTTCCCATCCTCTGATATGTTCAAAGAAATGATGGTTTCACGCGGCCACTCTATTACTTGAAGGCGTTGCTCCAGCACCATTTGCATAGCGTCTGGCTCCTTATAGAGCCGCTCCTGAAGAAGAAGACGACGCTCAGACTCCGACTTTTCATGCTTGGCCTTGTAGTCTCGCCAAGTATTCATTCTGTCATCGTACTCAGCTTCAGCCCTGGCATTCTCTGTTTCAATTCGCTTTCGCACCCATGGGAAGAGGGTTCCCCAAAGACCAAATCTCTTAGGGTAGGGAGCAACGGGTGGATCGTTTGTAAAAGGAACTGGGGTATAGACGGGTTTTTGTGACGGCGACGGGGTGGCAAGATGGATCACGTCAAGCGTTTCAATTTTCTGGTTGATCTCATCACAATTCTTAATGAGCCAGGCCTTCACGGTGTCCCCTTGTTGTTTTTTAGCCAAGTCTTGAAGCGCCGGAGAAAGAGGGGCTCCATCCTGGTCCTTAAAAAGCACGGTGCCATCATCTTGTAGGGAAATGGTTACTCCGAGGCTTACCTTCTGAGACCCGGAGGAACCTGAGCGGGACGGACGTTGAGGCGAATGGCCAACGCGATCTCTCAAGGAAAATCCGCCTGGTAGATTCACGTTCCGATAGGTCCCGCTTGGGCCGAACGACATGGAGGCACCACGCGGGCCTACGGAGAGGCCAAATCCACTCTTGCTCATGTTGAGTCGAAGACCGGGGGCAAGCTTGAAGGACTTCCTGAATCTCAATCCCATCGGTTTTTCTCCGTGTAAAACCTGCTATACGGTATTGTGCCTTCGTCTTCGGTACCCTGCTGCCCATCTCAATGATGCCGCCCAGCCTTACTTCTGCTTTCAGCGGCAGGGCCATGCGAATGGTAGCGGACCAAGCCAGCACAAACTTAAAGCCACCTCAGAATACAGCGGTTACTTTTGAGGGACTATATATGGGACCAAGGCTCTATTGAGCTGTTTATATAACTCCTCTATCCCAATCTGATCCGCCTGAGCCTGTCGTTGAAGCCTCTTTGCGAGGGCGATAGGGTATTTGTAGCTCTTCCGGTTCTTCATCATATTCAAGTCTGATACAAAAACGTCAGAACTTTTGATTTTCTGATGTGTGTTCATTACCTTCCCAACCGCTCCAACTGTCACAATCAGCCACGCTTTCTTTGACGCTTCGACTGAAAATATCGACTTCTCTGATATCAGAATAAAATTCAGGGCTCCACGATCTGATGTTGGCAAGCACTTAGTGTTTGTATAGTCAACAAGAGCATTCATGAGATTTTCGATTTTATGGCAAAGGCCCGCTGCTTCAAGCACTTCATCAGCTAGAGCCGGAGCAGCGTAGAAAATCGTACTCGTAACGAGTAACGAAGCGAAAAGAAGTAAGCATTTAACTTTGCTCTTCCTTGTTTCGCCACAGCAATTTCCCACGTGTTTGTAGACGGCGGTGTCTTCGATAAGTCCAGGGGTTCCATGGTAAGGGGGGGTCATCTGCTCTCCTTAAAAGTAAGCCCTACTTCTGCTTCGCCACAATCTGATCCTTGATCTTGTCGTAGGTGGCCTGCGGGATGATCTTCTTTTGCACCAGCTCATCCTTCCGCTTGTATGGGCGTCCCTTGATAATCTTGGCGGAGTAGGCATCCCCGATCCCTGGCAGGGCTTTGAGCTTGTCGGCGGTGGCGGTATTGATGTCGAGCAGTTCAGCCTTTTCGGCAGCTTGGACCACTAAGGAGCCGGTCACTGCAAAAGGTATCAGGGGGAGAGCAAGCAGGAGCACGCTTCCCAGTCCTACGCGGAGTGCCCACCTCACGAACATTGACCCCATAACTGCCTCCTTGTTAGTGCGTCGTGCCCTTAGGCAATCTCTGCCCCATTTCAATGATCCGTCCCAACCGTTCAAGCAGGTCCATCGACTGGTGCGAGGTCAGCCCATGCTTGTTGAGAAGCGCGAGGATGTCGTCAATGATCTTGTTCTCGGTCTCGGTGAGCACGTACGGCTCCGGGAAGGCCGTCTCAGGGATTCGTACATGAGGGTTCCTCCGCCGTAGCTCGTCGATGATGGTGTGAAGGTCTTGCTTGGTGCAGAGGCCCTTCTGTTCCAGCAGTTCGACCATCGCGGCGATCTCCCACATGTTGGAGATGGTCGCTTCTTCTAGGGACATTGTGTCGCGTTTGGGGCGGTCGGTGCTCATGGGCTGCTCTCAGCGGATTCCTATATTTGCTGCCAGAGGTATTGCTCCATCTCCTCCCGTGACTCGTCGTCAATCACGAGTGTTTCGACCCCATACTCTTCGCCTCGGACCCATCGAACGATTCCAGCAGCTATCTAAGTCCGTTGGTGAGTCGGTAGGTTCACTGTAAGCGAACACACTTCCCCGACGCGCAGCGGCAGATTGCCAGAGAACCGCCAGCCTGTGCCGGAGAGATTCCACACGGTGCCGTGGCCCTCAAAGAGACCGCATTGGTAGGTGACAGGGCAACAGATGGGGAAGCGACGGTAGGGACGAACCGAGAAGGGCATGGGGAGCCTCCAGAGGGAGGCCAATTGTAGGATGGTTACTGAGTGGTCGCAAGAGCCGACGAGGGCAAATGGGGTATTTCTGGCCGTAGCGACTTCTGACGGAGACCTTCCAGGCAGCCCGTGATGGACTGTCAAGGCTCTAGGACGCGCGTGGTAGTATGGGAAGAGTAACCATTGGCTGTCACCTCTGTCCACAAAACTCTCTCAGGGCTTAATAGACGTTCAGGACGAGGCACGGGGAGGGGAGTCGATGATGCATCTTGCTCCGTGCGAGTCCACCGTTCGATTTTCTACTCCCGGTTTCACTCCCGGTTCGCTCCCGGTTTCACTCCCGATTCCAGGTCCAAATCAATCTCACCTAATCACAGTGCTTCATCATGTAGAGGGACCTAACTCATGATCGTTGCAAAGGATTATCTCACTCTGTCACACTATATCATCGCCCTTCACACTTCCCTTAGGTGGGTCTTCTAAGGCGAGGGTCAATTTTCGGAAAACCGAGGATGACAGTTTCGACACTCTGATTATCTAAGTCTCTTTTCCCAGACCGCAGCCTTAGGCATGCCCTGCCTAAGGCTGCACCTGTGCACAGGAATGATTGTTCGCAAACGATAAGAAGAAGGGTATGGACGAGTTTTTCAATGGGATGCGCCAGACGGGCCGACGGGTGAGGCCGACTCCCATTTTGCGTAGAAGGGAATGCCAGTCCGTAGCGTTTCTAGGATCCGAGCACGATAGTGTTTATAAAAGAATTCGAGTTGATTTAGACGCTCAGCTCCCTTCTCGTCCTTGAACCAGTCTTTCCGTTCATGCCATTCAGCATTGAACGTCACCTCCTGCTGGTTCGGATAGAACAGCCGGCCAAGAAGTCCCATGTGCGATCGTCCGCTAATCTTCTCGAAATAATTCCGTAGATCAAATACGGCACTCCATAGCGCCTCATTCCGCCGGCGATGATTGGGACTGGGGGCATGCGGCTGTATTTTGAAGAGA
This sequence comes from Nitrospirota bacterium, assembly GCA_030684575.1. Taxonomy (NCBI): domain Bacteria; kingdom Pseudomonadati; phylum Nitrospirota; species Nitrospirota bacterium. The sequence goes on from JAUXVD010000018.1 coordinate 12,011, forward strand.
TTCCTCTTCAACACTATCTGACGTCGCGCTTTCCAAGATTCGTTCAAGATCACCTTCCAATAGGGCTTCCACTGCGCCCCATAATCCCTCTGCACCCACCGTTTGATCTTCCGTTGATAGGTCGGCGACTCTTTCTCCGCGGTGAAGGGAACGTCTGTCGCGCCAATCACCCCGTGCCAGGCCATGACAAGCTCGACGAAATCGGGATCTGCTTTCATAGCCTCGATTTCTTTCCGAAGAGTGACGTCCATCGCAATGTCCAAATTAGGGGGGCTTCCACCCCATACGAATCGAGGTCGTGACGTGATTTACTCAGAGTAGCTGAAAGATCCGTGCTGGCGTGATGTCAACCCTACACCTTCCGCCTCGGATCTGACAATAATCTTTATCTGACTTTATGAACCCGAATAGGTTCATCCACTTTATAGGGGTAGGAAAGGAGACACATCATGTGCATCTGCAGATTCTGCAGTCGAGCGTTTGAGAGTCCGCAGGCTGTGAAAGCGCATCTTCGAACATGCCGGAACTATCTGAGATCCAAGCACGGCAACGCGACGCGGGGGCAACCCTTCACCCCTCCTCTTTACAAATCGATATCTCCGCCTCCAGGTCCCCCCACCCCAAATGAGACGGTGCAGCCCTCCAACCCCTATGCCAGTTTTGTGGACCAGATCACGCAAAAACTCGCTGACCCTGATGAGGCGACACGGCTGAGACAGAAACGGCAGGCATTGCTCACGGGGCTATGTACCACCCTCGTGGATTGGTATCGCCCCTCGGAGGGCGTCATCACACCTGAAATGGTCGCGGCGGCCAAAGTCGCGATCCTGGACGAACTTGGTGCGTTGGCGATCGAAGCGCTGCCGCAAGCCGAGTTGACGCTGCGTGGAGCCGCGATTCGGAACCGCATCTTTGCCCCCTACGTGTGGAGGCAACAGGAGCTGGTGGCGCACCAAAACGAGCAGCAACAGCAAGACGCACTGCGAATCCAACACGAAGCGAGCATTCGAGCGCGTCAACTCAAACGTAAAGCCATGCTCATCGAACTTGGTATCACTCGCGCGCTGCAATCGGCTTCGTCACGTGGCATCCTCCATCGCGCCCTCGTGGTACTGGAATGGGAAGTCCGTGCGCGTCTTGAGGCCTGGCTGGTTGGCGACGAGACGGACTCACAGGTCGACGAAACGATCGAGGCCGCGATCGACCGGCCTCTTTTGGAGTGGGAGGCGCGCGTGGAGCAATATCAGAGCGCCCAACGCCAGCGCATCATGGATCACTGTCTCACGGTTGCGTTACCAGTCGTGGAAGCCGCCGTGCCGTGGGTGAAGGCGGTCGTTGTCAGAACAATCTGCGAGACGCTCGGCATGCAGTCCCCACCTTCTTCTCCACGGAATGAGGCAGGTGCCTCGTCCACGAACGAGGCGGCTCCTGACAACTCCGACGCCCCGACGCCACGCCAGGTCCGACGGCGTCGGGTGTCTCCAGCCTCTCCACCCATGGATCGTGGCGAAGCGTCTGCTACCCAGACAGCACCATCGGCGTCATCAGAAAAATGGACGGCCTCGAACTAAATCGTATGGTCCTTCTGAATGTCAAAGAGGTGTCGCAGTGGCTTCAGGTGAAACCGTCGACGGTTTACCTGTGGGCGGCCGAAGGAAAGATTCCCGCGCTGAAGATTCAGGGGGTCATTCGCTTTCAGCGCGAGAAAATTGACGCGTGGCTTGCGGGGTGTCAGCTCGAGACGCCGGACCCGTCGCGACCGGCGAACCAACGCCCACGGTCCAGCGAGATAGATGGGATCATTGCGACCGCCAAAGCCGAGGTCTATACTTCGTCCCACGGGAAACCAGACCAAGACAGGGCCACACGAAAGGGGGATTCCCATGGCTCTGTATAGACGAGGACTAGTTTGGTGGATGCGGTTTAGTTATCAGGGACGACAGATTCGCCGATCGACGGACGTGACAGACCGGAAGCTGGCGGAGCGGATCTATTTCAAGGTGCGGGGCCTGATGGCCGACGGCACTTGGGTGGAGACCCCACCCCCGAGGCCACACAGAACGGTGAAGGACTTGCTCGAACGGTATTTGCGAGACCACTCGGCCCCGAATAAGGCGGCGATGACGCACCGCCGGGACCACAGTCTTGCCGCGCACTTGTTGCGCGCGTTCGGCGAGATCCCCCTGGATCAGCTCCGGCCAGCGCGGCTCGCAGAATATAAAGCGAGCCGACGCGCCCAGGGGGCGGCCCCACAGACGCTCAACGCGGAGCTCATCTTGTTAGGCCATGCCTACAAGCTTGCGGTGAGGGAGTGGGAATGGGCCACCGACAATCCCGTGCTCAAAATTGCCAAGGAGAAGGTCAGGAATGGTATTGAGCGCTGGTTGACCACGGAGGAAGAGCACCGATTACTCACGGTCTCTCCACCCTGGCTCCAGGAGATCATCGTGTTCGCGCTCCATACGGGGATGCGACGGGGGGAGATCCTGACGCTGCAGTGGTCCCACGTGGATCTGGTGCGCCGGACGCTTACGATTCTGGAGCAGAAGAATGGCGCACGGGATACGCTGCCGGTGAATGAGACCGCGCTGGCCGTGTTACAGGCCCGCGCCACCGTACGGACGAGCGGGACGGAGACGGTCTTTCTCAATGGAGCAGGCCACCCACGGGAGGCACGGAATCTGTTGCGAGCGTTCTATCCGGCGATGCGCAAAGCGGGAATTACGCGATTCCGCTTCCATGACCTCCGGCATACGTTTGCGACCCGACTCATCCAAGCCGGGGTCGATGTCTATACGGTCCAGAAGTTGGGCCGGTGGAAAACGATCTCGATGGTGCTGCGCTATGCGCACCATCAGCCGGAGAGTTTGCGGGGCGGCGCGGAGGTGCTGGATCGACTGCGGCGAGAAAGTAGCACACAATTAGCACAAGGGGTGATGGCCTCCAGTGAAGCCGTCGCGTAACCCCTTGAAAATTTGGTGGCGGTGTCCCGGATTGAACGGGAGACCCGCGGCTTATGAGTCCGCTGCTCTACCAACTGAGCTACACCGCCAGAATCGATGGTACGTAACTGGGCGATATAATACAGGAATGATTTGGAGAGTGTCTACAGCGTGGCAACAGTATTTTTAGTATAATCTGCGGCATTTTATCGTGTGCGATATATTTTGTTTCTCCTCGCCTGTTGGTTCTAACCTATTCGTTCCGGTAGACTGTCGCATGATTCACCCGCTTCCTTCCAGTTGCGAACATGCGATCCTTGAACAATTCCTTAAAGCGGAGGCCATGGCCTTGTGGGCGGTACGCTCTGCGCAAGCGCAGGATGTTCCTCCAGGAGTGTTGCAGTTTTTAAGACGACATGAGGAAGAGGAGGCGCAGCACCTCAAGCAGTTTGAGCTGCTGTTGGGAACGAAGTCGCATGGAAAGACCTCGCTTCCACGGGTACCTGATCAATGGAGGGTGCTGGTAGTCCACCTCTACGGATACGAAACGTTGGGGCTTGAGTTTGCACGGCTGTTAGTGGGTTTGCGACCAGATCTCACGTCGATTATGGAAGATGAAGAGGTGCATGTCGGATTTTTCGAGCAGGAGGTCCGTGCCATTCTCAGTCGTGGAGGACTTGCTGCAGAGGGTGCGCGACAAGCGGCACAGGCCTGGAGACGGCGGTTGCCTCGCACGGTTGATCGTTACCTTCACGATGAGAGTCTTGCGCCCTTTCGTGATGAATTGCGGCATCACATTCTTGGCGTGATCGATGCGCGGTTTCTCGCATCTGGGTTATTGGCATGGTCGCAGAAGCAGGAATCATCTGTGGAGAAGCAGGCAGGGGGGGAGTCGGGTGCCTGTTCTGTATTCGAATCAAATGGGTAAGCTAGGCTGCGGTGACTCGCGATTCGGAGTTCTGGCTTCCAGCTCCTGACGTTTCGAATCGCCTCGTGCCACACCGTTTTCGCCGGTTCATGCAGCCTGTGAGGCCAGCCGTTTCTGCCGTTGACCTGCAATATCAAGCGCTGCGATGCGATAGCCCTCAGCTAACGTAGGAAAGTTGAAAATATTCTCCACAAACGAATCGATGGTGGCGCCATGTTGTAGCGCGATCTGGCCAACGTGAATCAGTTCCGTCGCTCCTTCTCCGATGATCTGGACCCCCAGCAGGTATACGCCGGTCGGATCGGCTACCAGCTTCATCAAGCCGTTGGACAGGCCTGAGATTTGACCTCGGGCAATTTCGTCGAATCGCGAGCGGCCAACGAGGACTTCTCGATAGCGTGCTCGTGCGGCTGCTTCGTCTAGTCCGATACTGGCCATCTCGGGGATCGTATAAATGCCGACTGGAATGTCGGATGAGCGTCCTTCGGGGAGACCCAAGGCGTGACAGACGGCTCGACGGCCCTGCTCCATAGCCGTGGAGGCCAGGCCCGGTGGACCGAGTAGATCTCCGACTCCGTAAATGTGTGGAAGGGCCGTTTGGCAATGTTCGTTGACAGCCAACGTCCCCTTTTCGGTGAGGGGTAGCCCTGTGGCGCTGAGATTGAGGTCTTCAAGATTCGGCTGTCGCCCCATGGCCACAAGCATTTTATCGCTCGTAATGACCTGCCCGTCCTGGAGGGTCGTCACGACCTGAGAGATCCCATCCCACAGGACGCTTTTGATGGCTTGTCCTGCACAATAGCGACCGCCCTGTTGCTCAAAGCTCTGCACAAACATCTTCACGAGTTCCGCGTCCAGAAACTGAAGGGGACGATTGGCCCGATCGATAATGGTTACCTGCACGCCAAGCGCGGCAAAGATCGACGCATATTCCGATGCCACGACGCCTCCACCGAGCACAGTAAGGGAGCGTGGCAAATAAATCATGGAGAGAATCGAGTCACTGTCCAGAATATGTTCGTGGTCGATGGGAATCTCGACCGGTGCACGAGGTCGTGACCCGGTGGCAATGACAATCGTGTCGGCAGTGAAGAGTTGCTTCACCCCGTCGACCGAGAGCATTTCGAGTAGGGTGGCGGAGCAAAACCGGACGCGTCCATGGAAAAACAAGATACCGTTGCGCGTGAGCTGTTTCTCCATGTAATCGCCATGTGCCGTGACCACTTCATCCACACGGCGCATCAGTGAGGAGACGAGAATATTGGGCGGCACACGAACATCTAATGTGGTCGATGATCGTTTGGATCGGTCTAATTGCAGGGCGCTTTCGCGAAGCGTCTTGCTGGGGATCGTTCCACGGTAGACACACCCACCGCCGACACCTGGCTCGCGTTCGATCACGGCCACACGTTTGCCTGCCTTGGCACCCTGGATGGCTGCCTTCTGGCCGGCGGGACCACTTCCGATTACGACAATGTCAAAATGTGTGGGAGTGCTCATAGCGTCATCGTGTCTACCAGGGTGAGGACCTTATCCTTGAGACCGAGCAGCGTGTCTACGTCGTTGGGATAGAGGTTGAGATCGGCAAATACGCTGTGGTCGCGAAGGCTGCTGTCATCGAAGAAATCTGGCACGAGTATATTGGTGGCTAGCCGGTCGGCCAGGCAGGTCATCATCGCTTCGTGTTTATGTGTGGGCGCCTGCTCATAGACCGTATGGTAGGCGATGGCTTCGGCGACTTGGGAGGGCAGGGCCCATTCCGTGGCGATCAAAATACCCACGCGGGAATGATACCCGTTGAGGAAGGCGAGGATCGCGTGGGGCTCGAGCCGCACCTGCAGTTCCGTGGCAATCGTCGTGACTGTCTTGAGGACGACCGATTTCCCAACCGTATGCAGGAGCCCGCAGAGGTAGGCGCTTTCCACATTATAGCGGCGGAGGCGCGCGATTTCTTTGGCATAGGCTCCGCTCGCCAGCGCGTGGCGCCACAGTTGTTTGATATCCGCTTCATAGCCTGGAGTCTTGACGGCTGCGCTTTTGAGGGAAATGGTGACGGCGATCTCAGACAGTTGGTTGACCCCGAGCATCGCGACGGCATGCTGGAGTGACATAATCGGAGCTCTGGGCATATAAGCGGGAGAGTTGGCAATTTTCAAGACATGGGCCGCCAATGCCTGATCCTGGTGGATGAGGGCAGAGAGGCGCGCCGCGTCTGCCGATGGATCATTGGTCAAGGCCATGACCTGACCTGCGACTTGAGGAAGTACAGGTAATTCGATGCGGTTCTTATCGACCCGTTCGATTAAGGCCTGCTCGACCTGCTCCGGCATGTCGATATTCGTCGATCGATCTATTTCGGTAGTCATGTTGTCGGTGGTCCTTGAGAGCGGTTTGTGACCAGTGTGTTTTGGTATAGTCCCTTGTCGGTAGAAAGACGTGGAACTTTAGTTTCCTGGTCCGCTTCGCTAGGGGTGGGATTGTATCGGCTATTCGGGATCTCCCCCTTGTGGAGGATTCAGCCTCTTGAGAATCGATCGGTCTGCAAGGGCCTGAAAGCTGTGATCATTGGCTGGAAGGATTCCTCCGCGTATCAATGCGTAGCGGATAACAAGCAATTATACGTAAGTCTCCAGATGTCGGCATATGCTGACATAGTCGCCATCCTAACTATACCTCTATGCAGCTCTGCCTAGAGCCGATTAGCATCATTGCTATAGATAGTAAAGGGATTTATTATTCCTTGTAGCGGCGCGGTAGTCGGACTGTGAGGCTCACCGGTGTATCTGCAACCCTCCCTAATCTCTCCCCGTAAAAGTGTGCGAAATCTCGTTGTTCTTGTTCCTCTCGATCGAAATATCCCGTCGATTTCTCTGCATGAAACGCTGTGCGTAGGGAGACGCCGGTGGCTGGCGTCGCTCTCCATGCGCGCAACAACCGTTACAAGGGAGAAGTATGTTGATTAGCTCGACTACGGTGCCAGTCAAAGTGTTGATCGTGGACGATCACGAAGTTGTTCGAGTGGGATTGCAGACAGTGCTGAGCCGACAGAGCAGTATCCAAGTCGTTGGCGAAGCCGCGACGGTCGAGGATGCGATTCGTGAATCCTGCGATCTCAAGCCAGACGTGGTGCTCATGGATGTTCGCCTGTCCGGGGGGAGTGGCGTGGATGCCTGTCGAGCGATTCGGAGTTCCTGCCCCAATACGCGAGTGCTGTTTCTTACGTCGTACCAGGACGATGAAGCGGTGCTCGCCGCGGTCATTGGGGGCGCACACGGGTATCTGTTGAAGCAAGTCAATGTGGATGCATTACTGCGAGCTATCCATGCCGTCGCCCAGGGCCAGTCGATCCTCGATCCAGCCATTACCCAGCCGCTCTTGACCCGTATGCGGTCGCAGCGAGAGGAAGCGTCCGAACCACGGGCAATGCTTTCCTCCCAACAGCAGCGTGTCCTCGCGCTCGTAGCAGAGGGAAAAACGAACAAGGAGATTGGATCATCGCTCGAATTGAGCGATAAGACGGTCAAAAACTATATCCGGTTCATTTTCCAGAAACTCAAAGTGACCCGCCGTGCTCAAGCGGCTGCCTTTTTCATTCGAGACTCCCATCCTGAGAAGCCGATGGGTTTACACGTGCCGCTAATGGTGGAGAAGGGCCACTGATATTTTTGCTACGGTCGATGAGGTTTTGCCTGAATTCATCACGGTTTCGTCGAGTTACGAAGCCCTCCGTTCATCCAGCGATCGACTCCTTCCAGTGATTGACATTCCCTTCCTCGGTGACGTTCCTTTTTTTCAGCCGTAGGCATTGTAATCTCGCTTCGCATGAGATGCTGCGTTCTCATGCTTGTTGTCTCAGCCTGGCCAGATACTTCATAGGCCGCGCATTCGGCCGATTCTGACAATCGGCAGATCGCAGTTCCATGTGGTCTAGGGCCGCGCAGTTTTTGCCTAGCGGTGAATGGCTCTATTGCGATAGAGCATAGGGCTATCTGGTTCTATTTTAAGGAATATCTAGCCCTCTATCACTAGGGGCATAATGCGTTCAACGTACGAGCCATTAGGCACTTTCCGTTATAGGAATCTCATCTACGCTTAGTATCGATGCGCTTCTTGTATGACATGACATCTCAGCTCGGTAAAAAATGCCCATGCAAATCCTGCGTGCAGCGCTCGAGCGGTCATCGTGAGTATTCTGTGCTGGAACATGCCTTCGCCATCATATGTCATCACCTTTCATGAGGAGTACGTTATGAGTCTACTGTCTATACTTGTGGTTGAAGACGATGAAGGGGTGCAGAGCCTGCTTCGGAGACTTTTAACGCAAGAGGGCCATCAGGTCACGGTGGTCGGGAACGGACAGGAGGCGATTCGAGTCGCTCAAGAGATTCCCGTGCATGTGCTGCTGACGGACCTGAAGCTGCCCGATATCGATGGCCTGGCCGTCCTGGAGCGCATTCTGCAGATCGATTCGAAGGTGATTGGTATCGTGATGACCGGCTACGGCTCGATTGACGGTGCGGTGAAGGCGATGAAGGTCGGCGCATTCGATTTCCTCACAAAGCCGTTCGATAACGAAGCGGTAACCATCGTGATCAATAAAGCATCGGAGGCGCATCGTCGTGGGCAGGATGTTCGTGGTCTGCGGAAATCTACACGCGTTCCGTATCGGGCTGAGCCGTTGGTTGGCACCAGTGAGCCGGTCTTGCGCGTCTTGGACTTTGTTTCGAAGGTGGCGGACCATGACAGCACGGTGTTGATTCAGGGCGAGAGCGGGACCGGTAAAGAGTTGGTCGCACGGATGTTGCATTTTAACAGTATCCGGAAAGACCGCCCGTTCGTGCCCGTCAATTGTGGAGCCATTCCCGAAAATCTGCTTGAATCCGAGTTGTTCGGTCACGAGAAGGGTGCCTTTACCGGCGCCGCCCACACGCGGATCGGGCGGTTTGAATTGGCACATGGCGGGACCATCTTTCTCGACGAAATCGGTGAGTTGAGCCTCGGGTTACAAGTGAAGCTGCTTCGCGTCTTGCAAGAACGTTCCTTTGAGCGGGTAGGGGGCACGAAAACCATCGACGTGGATGTCCGTGTCGTTGCTGCCACAAATCAAGACTTGGAGCAGGCGGTCCAGCAAAAACGTTTCCGGCAGGACCTGTATTACCGCCTCAACGTGATTCCCATCACGACGCCTTCGCTAAAGGAGCGACGGAGCGACATTCCGCAGTTGGTCAATCATTTCATGGAGCGATTGAATCGTACGAAGCAGACCGCTATTACAGGCTGCTCCACGGAGGCGATGACCAGTTTGATGGGACATCATTGGCCGGGAAATATCCGTGAGTTGGAAAACATGATTGAGCGTCTGGTGGTCCTGAAACAATCGGGAACCATCGAGGTCTCAGATCTTCCCGAGCGTGTCTTCCCGCGACCGGCTCCGTCGGATCAGGTTGAGGAACAGTTCATTGGGTTTACTGACCAGGGGGTGAGTTTGTCACGAGAACTCGAGCAGCTCGAACATCGTCTCATCGTTGGCGCGCTTCGCCGCGCCAACGGGATTACGAGCAAAGCCGCCCAGCTGCTTCAGGTCAACCGCACGACACTCGTCGAGAAATTGAAGCGAAAGGGGCTTGCCACGAAAGCACAGAGTTGCCTGGCATTTTAGCGACGGGTCCTCGCAGATCGTCTACAGCAAGATGCTGAGCGCGTTTTCCTGGGTCGTGTCTGGATCGCGCAAGAGTCCGTGATCCGTATGTTTCGATTTGCGTTCTCATTCCGTATCGTCCTGTCAGATGGCCAGTCTGTGGCCATCTCGACGCGTCCACCTTCCGTGATCCACTGATACCACCGTATCGTTTCCTGTCCTGCTAGATCTGATCCATGGATGATCAGTGTGCGGCATCGTCTCCCAGCGGGAATCGAATGAAGTACGTGGGTGTCCCGAGGTGAGAAAAACTACTGTGCTGTGCCTCTGTTGCACTGTGCTTGGATCATTCTTGATGAATTGCTCTTCCCTCGTTGCGATTGTGTCCGTCAATCATTTGACCCATCTCACGGATGATGCGTTGACGATTTGACGAACCTCACGATGGCGCAGCAGCCATCGCCAGTATTTCCCACGCAGAATGAATATTTGGGTACAAATTACAAAGGGCACAGAAATTGCTGAACCCGTCATGTGTCTATGAAAATCACGACATCTTGCCATTGGTTGCTCGCCTGCCTGCTCACGCAGGCTTTCCCGTTGGACGCCGCTGCTGCAGCGGAGAGCCACTCGTCTTCCGCTGCGGCATTGCCTCTTCAGGCAGGAGCGGTTCAGGAGACTGCTCCTACAGCGATCTCAGGGCTCACGCTACCAGATGACGGGCCTCGCTACGACTACCTTGCAGAAGGATCGAACTCATTGCAGTTCCAGGAGGCGATTGCCTCATTTAAGCATGGGGACTATGCCCTGGCCCGCGAAGGATTCTCCACGCTTATCAATCATGATCCTGGCAGCCGACTGATGCCAGCGATCAAGGCATTTGTTGCAGAGATCGCGTTGCGTGAAGATCCGACGACTCGCGGGCGGTCCGAAGCCATCCTCCAATATCGAGCCCAAGCTCGTCAGTATCCGAAAGATCCGAATACGTCCCGTGCACTCTGGAGGATCGGGGATCTGTATGTCGAGATGGGATGGTTGCAGGAGGCCATCATCGCCTATGAATATGCCGCCTCTCATGTATCGCTTCGAGCGGATGCAGACCGATCCCTCTTGAGTTTGGGCGTCATCCTTGAATCACGCGAGCGTTGGGTAGAAGCGGAACGGGCATTCGAGTCGGTTCGGAAACGCACGAGCGACGATCGAGTCCTCAGACGTTCGACCTTGGGATTGGCCAACAGCCTGTATGCGCTCCAGCGCAAGCGAGAGGCCCAACCCCTCTACGACATGCTCTATCAGCGCTGGCCGGATCTCCTCAAAAGCGAACCGCAGTATTTGCAACAATATGGCGATGTGCTCGCCGGTACGAACGAGCGGCAGCGCGCCCGTGCGGTCGACATCCTGCTGTTTAATCTGTATCCGGCGAGCCCGTATGCCGGCGCGGCACTCGTGCGCATCGGCGACAGTCACCGCCAGCAGAATCAGTCGACCTATGCGGAGCTATTCTACCACGTCGCGCAAGAGCGGTATGTGGGCATGCCGGCCGCCGTGGTTGCTCGTATGCGCCTGGCACAGATGGAGGAACGACCTATCCAGTTTGAGAAGGGAGCCACGTCGAACAGCGATAAGGGGAACGTGAGCCAGGTCGACGAGTTCGTAAACGCCTCCAAGAGTGTGAAGGTGTATCAGGACATTGCCAAGACCTATCAGGGAGATGTTCTCGGGAGCGAAGCCCTGTTCCATCTGGCAGAACATTACGAGTTACGTGGCGATTCGTTACGTGCCATCCAGGTCTATCAAGACGTTGCAAGACGGGCGGGCACCATTCAAGACGATCCATGGCCACCGATGGCGGGACGTCATCTCACCAGCATTTTGAAACCACAATTGGAAGCCGCACTCAAAGCAGGGAAAGATGTCTTGGCGGTGGCTCTGTTCTACAACCACGGACATGCGCCTGAGCATTCATATGCCGGGACAAAGACCTTGTTGGCCGTCGCGGACTCCCATCGACGGCTGGGCTTCTCCAGCCAGGCATCGCGCCTCTATCAATTGCTGGTGCGGGATCGAAAAGCAGCGTCGCTGCACGAAGCGGCACTTATCGGTCTTGGCGAGAGTTATGTGGATCAGCGGATGTATGCCGCTGCTCGGAACGTGTTCGAGAATTTTCGTCTGCAATACCCGCAGAGCCCACAGACGATGCCGGTGCTGCGGCAATTGACCACGGCGATGCTTGAGCAAGGCGACCGTCCCGGCGCGATCAGATTGATGCGGCAATGGTTGCGGACGCACCCTAAGGCGCAGGAGCGAGGGTGGATGCAACTGGCCTTGGCAAGAACGCTGGCCGCCGATCATCAACCGGTCGAGGCCGTGGCGGCATTCGAAGAGGCGGCACGCCATAAATTCATGCAGTCGCAAGGGGATCGACTCCTGTTAGCGGACCTCTTGACCTCTCTGGAAAAACATCAGCAGGCCGTCGATCTGTATCAAAAAATTCTGGCGTCGAACCCGGCGCCTGATCAGGCCGAATGGGCGCGCTTGCAGATCGTCAGAAATCTCGCCACACAGAAGTTACATGGTCCGGTGCGCGCGGTCCTGACGCCCGGCGCAGGGACTGGCGATCCGCTGCTGTATCGAGCCGCGGAAGCGATACAGGCCAGTATCCGCGTCACCACCGACAAAGAAGGAGGATGATGTGATGAATGGACATCCTGTTCCGGTACAGATGGAGAGCGATTTACTGCACGAAGCCTTTCGAAGTTTCGATGATGCGGCGGCGACGCTCCAACAGTCCTATCAGACGTTGACGTCCCGGTTGGAGCAGCTCGACATCGAACTCGCCGATCGTAACGAGGCGCTGCGAAAGAATTTACGGGTCAATGAAGAGTTGCGCGAGCATTTGACGGCGATTGTGGAGTCCCTGTCGACCGGTCTGCTCGTCATGGATGAATCCGGCACCATTACGCGCTGTAACCAAGCCGGCACACAGTTGCTTGGATTGGACCACGAGCAGATCATCGGACGCTCCTTGGCCACGTGTCTCAAAGATGCGCATTTGGACGGTGACGTCTATCCCCTGACCACGCAACAGGGTGCCGCCGTGTCTCTCTCTCAACGTGCCTTGCAGACGAGCGATGGACGCCAGGCTGGAAGCCTGGCATTGATTCAGGATGTGACGGCGATGCGAGAGCTGGAGGATCGCCTGCAACGCCGCAATCGCCTCGCGGCTATGGGTGAAATGGTCGGGCGGATCGCCCATGAAATTCGGAATCCGCTCGGCAGTATCGAACTGTTCGCGTCGATGCTGCGCCGTGACTTACATGATGCGCCGGCATTGCGTGGATATGCCGAACACATCTCGTCGTCGGTGCACATGATGAATCGTCTCTTGACGAACCTGCTGCTCTATACCAAGCCAGACTGTTCCCATGGAGAACGGCATGAGACGGAAGCCCTGATGCTGAATGCCTTGACCCTGGCCGCCCATGCCGTCGCCGGCGCCAGAGTGGATATTCGTTTGGATGTCAATCCATTAGCCTCCCACATGTGGTGCGATGCCGGGCAGATGAAGCAAGTGCTCCTCAACTTGATCCTGAACAGCATCCATGCCATGCCGAACGGTGGGACCTTGACGTTGTCGGCGCGACCGACTGCGGAGGCGACATCCGGCGGAGCGGGTATTTGTCTCTCAGTGTCGGATACGGGTATCGGCATCCCGGCGGCGCAGCGTTCGAGGGTTTTCGATCCCTTCTTTACCACCAGGGATGAAGGCACCGGGTTAGGTCTGGCCATTGTCCATGCGATTGTCGAGGGACATCGTGGCCGAATCGACGTCGAGAGTGAGGAGGGACGCGGTACCACGTTTACCATCGCCCTTCCGAACCATCATGCGGCGAGCCCTCTGCCGATACAGAAATCGCCTGTTTTGCCGTTTTCTGAGGGCTACCCCGAATCTGAGTTGATCGCTGAACGACTGCTTGTTGGAGAGGAGACCTCGGCATGATCGACAACAATACTGAATCTCCGGTGACGGATGTTCCTGCACAGGCTGAACGAATTTTGATCGTCGACGATGATCCCTCCATGCGGATGGCTTTAATGGAGTCTGTTCGCCGGCTGGGTTACGACGTACAGGGTGCGATGGATGGCGCCGATGCCGTCGAGCAGGTCAGCCGGTATAAACCCTGGTTAGTGGTCACCGATTTGAAAATGCCGAGGCTTGGTGGACTCGATTTGATCAAGGAGATCAAAAGCCGTTCGCCGCAGACCTTGATGGTGCTGATGACCGCCTATGGGACCGTGGAAACCGCCGTGGAGGCGATGAAATACGGGGCGAGCGATTACATCCTCAAACCGTTCTCGACCGACTTGCTGGAGCGGGTCATTGCCAATCTCAAAGCCCGCGGCGCGGATGCCTCGCTGTCTCCTGCTGTGCCGATCGATCAGCGGTCGATCCTGACACAAGATCCTGGCATGGCCAGGCTACTCAGTACCGTTGAAGGAGTGGCGTCGAGTCAGGCCACCGTCCTTATTCATGGGGAAAGCGGTACGGGAAAAGAGCTCTTGGCGCGCTTTATTCACAGCCGCAGCCCACGTGCCCATCGCCCGTTTATTGCCGTGAATTGTGCCGCATTACCGGACGGGCTCCTCGAGAGCGAACTCTTCGGCCATGAGCGGGGCGCCTTTACCGGGGCCATTATGAAGAAACTCGGCAAGTTCGAAATGGCGCATACCGGCACCCTGTTGCTGGACGAAATCAGCGAAATGAACATGGGCTTGCAAGCCAAGTTGCTGCGGGTGATCCAGGAGCGAGAGGTGGATCGAGTCGGAGGGCGCGAGCCGGTGTCCGTGAACATCCGCCTGATTGCGACGACCAACCGTTCCCTGTATCACGAAGTTGAGCAGGGGCGGTTTCGAGAGGATTTGTATTATCGGCTGAATGTTTTCCCCATTACCGTGCCCCCACTCCGTGAAAGACCTGCGGATATTCCGCTGCTCGTGAGGCATTTCGTGGCCGTTTCTTCGGCACGCAATGGTCTTCCGCAACCGGCGGTGTCGGTGGCCGCCTATGCCATGCTTCAGGAGAGGCGATGGAAAGGGAATGTGCGCGAGTTAGAGAATGTCATGGAGCGCGCCGTGTTGTTAGCCGGGAACGAGCCGATTCTCCCGAGCCACTTATTATTAGAAGCCGGCGCTCAACCAGCCGTTTCTGTGCCGGTCCCTTCCGTACCCCAGTCGTCTGTGAACGGCTCGTTGTGGGAAATGGAGCGCGAACTGATTTTTCAAACCTTGGCTCGCGTGCATGAGAATCGGACACATGCGGCGAAAGAATTGGGCATCAGTATTCGAACCTTGCGAAACAAGCTTCGCGAGTATCGGGGGGACACATGCCACGTCTCGGCTTGATCTATTGGTATTGGCCGGAGTGGACAGGTTCCCCTGGGCAACTCCTGCCGATCGGCAGGAAACGTATTGGACGAAACGATCCAGCAGGCTCTGTCGTTGCTATCAGATTCTGCCGGTTGAAGATGGCATCACGATTGCACTAATGCCGATGACGACATCTGTTGGACGGAGCCAAGAGGAGACGCATCATGACGATCTTTGATCGCACCATGCAGTTGGTTCATCGCACCTTGGATTTGCGGGATGCGAGGCAGCGGGTCATCGCCTCGAATATCGCGAACGAAGAAACCCCAGGTTATCGTGCCACCGACTTCAACTTTCGAGACTCGCTTCAATCGGCGCAGCGTGGTCAAGGGCCGGTGACGTTGGCGGTGACACAGGGCAAACACTTCGGTCCGCCGGGAGATGGCTTTCAGCGGGTCGTCGGAAAGCTCAGTGATGTGCCGGCCGGCGACCTCCCGTTGGATGCCAATTCAGTAAACATGGAGCTGGAAATGGCCAAGATGTCCGACAACGCCATGCAATATAACGGGGCTGCCGCGATCATGGCGATTCGCTTGCGTCAGTTGATGGGAGCGGTCCGAGATGCGCGATAACACAAACGGCGAGAGGCGCGCGGCGAGGGGCAAGAGGAAAAGACTGGCACGACATCTTGCCTCCGGCCACTCGCCTCTCGCCGCTAACCTGGAGGAACGATCATGGAAATGACCGACAGCATGGCAGTGTCCGTCACGGCTTTAGATGCACAACGCCGTCGACTGAATGTGATTTCAAGCAATCTGGCGAATGCCCAGTCGACCCATACGCCTGGTGGAGGGCCCTATAAACGACGGGATGTGGTCTTTCAGTCCACGCCCGTGACCAGCCCGTTTCAGCGCGCATTCCGGCAAGTGGCGACGGGGCCTGGCGCCCATGCGCTCGACGGCGTGAAGGTGCTGCGCGTGCATGAAGATTCAAAGCCGGGTCAAGCGATTTATGATCCGCGCCATCCTGACGCCGATAAAAAGGGGTTCGTCAAGATGCCGAATGTCAATGTCATGGAAGAAATGGTGAATATGATCGGTGCATCGCGTTCGTATGAAGCGAACGTGCAAGCGATTAATGCCACTCGCGCCATGATGAATAAGGCCCTGGAGATCGGGAGGTAGTCATGGATCAGATCAAGCCGATTGCGATTCCGACACCGTCATTTGGAGAGCTGGGCGCGGCGGCTCAGGGTCCAGGCGGCACCCCAGCCTCTGGATTTATGGATACGTTGCAGCATGCGATCAGTAAGGCCAACGATATTCAGCTGCAGGCCAGCCAGGCCACAGATGCATTGATGACCGGCCAGTCGCAGAACGTGCATGGGACGATGGTCGCGTTACAGGAAGCGGATATCTCCTTCCAGCTGATGATGCAGATCCGGAACAAGCTGGTGTCGGCCTATGAAGAAATTCAACGGATGCAGATGTAATCCAGCTGTCGCGTAGCGAGGAGTAGGGTCCTATGTTGTCAAAGTTTTCCATCAATCAACGCTTGATCATTCTGGTTGCGCTCGCTGGCTCGATCGCCGGATTGATTGCCGTGACCCTCTGGACACAACAACCAGACCTGCAGGTGTTATTTACCAACCTCAACCCTGAGGATGCATCCGGGATTGTGGATAAACTGAAAGAAACGAAGGTGCCGTACGAGACGACCGGAGGGGGCACAACCATCTTGGTTCCTAGCGCGCAAGTGCATGAATTGCGTTTGCAGTTGGCCTCCCAGGGACTCCCGCATGGGGGCGGTGTAGGGTTTGAGATTTTCGACCGTTCGTCGATCGGCATGTCGGATTTTGTGCAGAAACTCAATTATCGTCGCGCATTGCAAGGCGAACTGGCTCGAACTATTGCCCAAATGCCGGAGATCGAACGGGCCCGCGTGCATCTTGCGACCCCTGAACGGCGGCTCTTCGGCACCGAAGAGAACCGTGCACGAGCCTCAATTGTGGTGTCGTTGCGGAATGGACAGACGCTCGCCAAAACGCAAGTGAATGGGATCGTTCACCTGGTATCGAGCAGTGTCGAGGGATTGCAAGTCAAGGATGTCACCGTGGTGGATGGCCATGGACGTCTCCTCTCGTCGTCAGCCGGGAGCGATGACGCAGCAGGGCTCACCGGGACGCAATTGGAGTACCAGCGGACAGTGGAGAAGGACATCGAAACGCGTATCCAATCCATGTTGGAGCGGATCGTCGGACAGAATAAAGCGGTCGTGCGCGTCTCGAGCACCCTCGACTTCCGTAAAATCGAAACGACGGAAGAGCGGTACGATCCGAACGGCCAAGTCGTGCGGAGCGAACAGCGAGGACAGGAGAAATCGAATGGCGTCAATGGCGTATCCGGTGGCGTCCCAGGCGTCCAATCGAATGTGCCGCCCGGGACCGACCAAGAGCCGCCTCAGACCAGCTCGACCAGTAATCAGACCAAAAACGAGACCGTGAACTACGAAATCAGCCGAACCGTGTCCCGTATCGTGGAGTCCAGTGGCAACATTAAGCAACTCTCTGTGGCGGTGCTCGTGGATGGCATTTACGAAGGGGCCAAGGCCTCTCCAGATGGGAAGCCTGCAGCCGACCAGGTCAAGAAATATGTCGCGCGGTCTGAAGAGGACATGAAGCGCATCGAGGAGATTGTAAAAAAAGCAATGGGTTATTCGGCTGAGCGCCAGGATCAAGTCCAGGTGACGAATGTGCAATTCGACATCGCGACTGAAGAGCCGTCGACTCAGGGTATCGAGGCTGCGGCCGATGCGACGAATCCCTTCTTGCCCTATCTTCGCTATGGGGTCGGCGGGCTACTCTTTCTCCTGATCCTGTTCATGGTCGTGCGCCCGTTGTTGGGCATGTTGGGATCGACGGGAACCGCGTTAGAACAGAGTGCCACCGCGTCATTGCCTGCTTCGGTCAGTCAGGTGGAAGCGGCCCTGGAGGGGAAACCGCGCTCACAACTTATCGATATGGCACGCAGTAATCCTGAAGCGACGGCTGTCATTGTCAAACAATGGTTGAAGACTGATCAGTAAAGGGGAATTGCTGTAATGGCCACGGTATTAACCGGTGAAAAGAAAGCGGCGATTCTCCTGCGAGCGATCGGTGAAGATGCGGCGGCGTTGGTGATGAAGAGCCTGGACCCCAAGGAAATCAGAAAATTAGGCACGTTCATGAACGATACCGCCAATATCTCGAAGGAAGAAGAGCAGAGTGTCATGGGGGATTTTGAGAAAGCCAGTGCGACCGGCGATGTCTCATTTCAGGGGAAAGACTACATCAAAACCATCCTCACGAAGGCACTCGGTCCTGACAAAGCGGCCCGTTTGCTTGAATCCATGAATAGCCGAGTCTATCCGGGGCTCGATGCGTTGAAGTGGGTGGATGCCAAGGCCGTGTCGCAAATGCTCAAGATTGAGCACCCGCAAACCATTTCCCTCATCATGGCCCATATGGAGCCAGAGCAGGCAGGGCAGGTGCTCACTGGTTTGCCTGTGGAACTGCGGGCGGATGTAGCCCATCGGTTAGCGACGATGGAGGAAGTGCAGCCGGATGTGCTCGAGGAACTCAGCGGTGCCCTCCAAGACCTCTTGGTTGCCAATTCTGGTGTCCAATCCTTGACCGTCGGTGGAGCCAAGGTGATCGCGGATATTCTCACTCGGGTGGATAAAGCGACCGAGGGCGGCATTATGGCCAAGATTGCTGAGCGGAACCAGACCCTGGCCGATGCCATCCGCGCCTTGATGTTCGTGTTCGACGATCTGATCAAGCTTGACGATCGCGGGATGCAAGAGCTGATGAAAGAAGTCAGCAAGGAAGATCTGCCCGTTGCGCTTCGTGGGGCCAGTCCTGACGTGAAGGACAAGTTCCTGAAAAACATGTCGAGTCGCGCGTCCGAAATGTTGAAAGAGGATATGGAGGCTCGAGGACCGGCAAAGGTGGCGGATGTGGAGAAGGCACAACAGAATATTCTTAAAGTTTGCCGAAAGTTGGAAGAAGAGGGCCGCATTGTGGTTTCAGGCGCTGGGGAGGCGCTGGTGTAGATGGCTAGTCCTCTGAGTGTGGAATCCACCCTGTCCCAGCCTGCGGCACGTGCCACCTGGCAACGTGACACGTCCATCTTAATCGTCGACGATGAGCTGTCGATCCAGAAGTTACTGACCGTATTACTCCAATCGGATGGGTATCGCATCCGTGCGGTCGGGTCGGCGCGGGAAGCGCTCGCGGCGCTCAAGGTCGCACCGGCTTCGTTGATGATCACCGATGTAAAATTGCCAGACCAGGATGGCCTGTCCCTGCTCCAGCAGGCCTCCAAGATCGATCCACGCATGATCGGGGTGGTGATGACGGGATATGCCACGGTCGATCTCGCCGTTCAAGCGATGAAGGCCGGGGCGACTGAATTTTTGATGAAACCCTTCGAGTGCGACATGGTGCTCCTGACGGTCAAACGACTCCTCGAACTCTATCGCCTGCGGGTAGAAAATGCCGTATTGAAACAGGCGGTGGTGCGTGAGGGTGGCGTGCGGTTGGAAAATCCGTCATTGATCGATTTCGGGACCGGCCATCAGTTCGTGACGACCAGCGGCCCGTCCGACTATGACCGGGGGATTGCCGAGGGCGAACGTCGAGCCGCAGTGCGCGACGATGCCACGCACCGGCGTGAGCAGACGCTGTTCGCCAATGCCGTGCAGCAGTTGGAAGAAGTCTGGAGATCGTTCAGCGGCACGATGGAGTCCGATGTCACCGCGTTGGCGTTTAGTCTCGTGAGCAGGATCTTACGGGGCACGATCGCTGAGCATCAGGATGTCGTGAGGGCGCAGCTGAAAGCCGCTTTGGCGACAATTCGCGAATCAGGCGTGGTGACGGTCCGCACGCACCCTTCCGATGTATCAGTCCTTGAAGCCGCGCGGCCGGAGTTGAATCGCGATCGAGAGACGGCATTGGTGCTGCACATTGAAGGCGATGCCTCACTCTCGCGTGGCAGTTGTGTCGTCGCGACAACGAATCGATTAGTCGACGCCTCCCTGGACGCGCAGTTGCTGCGGCTCGGAGAGGTGTTACAGAAACGGGGGCGCGGTGGATCTCGCTGAACTGATTGAACGGACAGATCCGCTCGCCGTCTCCGGCCGTGTGGCCCAGGCGGTCGGAATTGTGATCGAGGGGTATGGCCCCATGACTTCGGTGGGAGAGCTCTGCGAGGTGACGCGCGAGGATGGAGAAGGGGCCGTGCTCGCAGAGGTCGTTGGATTTCGCGGTGATCGTGTCCTCTTGATGCCGCTCGGAGAGATGCGAGGGATCGGCCCTGGAAGCCGGCTCTTGATGAAAGGGCATTGCGCATCGGTCCCGGTCGGTCCGCAACTGCTCGGTCGGGTGCTGGATGGGCTTGGCGAACCACTCGATGGAAAGGGTCCGCTGGTGACAGAGGGTCACTATCCGCTCCATGCGGCCCCTCTCAACCCGCTTCAGCGTGCGCGTATTACACAACCGCTGGATCTCGGTGTCCGGGCGATCAATGCCTGTCTCACGTGTGGTCTGGGGCAAAAGATCGGGATCTTTGCCAGTGCAGGCGTGGGCAAGAGCGTCTTGCTCGGCATGATGAGCCGCTACACCAGAGCCGACGTGAATGTGATTGCTCTGATCGGTGAACGAGGCAGAGAAGTGAACGAATTCCTCGAACGGGACCTCACGCCGGCCGCGCTCCAACGGTCGGTCGTCATTGTGGCCACGTCGGATCAGCCTCCGCTGGTGCGGTTGCGCGGCGCATTGATTGCGACGGCGATTGCGGAATATTTTCGCGATTGCGGAAAGCAGGTCCTGTTGATGATGGACTCGCTGACCCGGTTAGCCCATAGCCAGCGTGAGGTGGGGCTCGCTATCGGCGAACCGCCGACGACAAAGGGGTATACACCGTCGGTCTTTACGTTTCTTCCAAAGCTCCTGGAGCGGGTCGGGACCGGTCCCGGGTCCGGCACGATCACCGGGCTCTATACGGTGCTGATGGACGGCGACGAGGTATCCGATCCTATCGCCGAAACCGTGCGATCGATCCTCGATGGACATATCGTGCTCTCACGGCAGATGGCCGCGCGTAACCATTTTCCGGCGATCGATCTGCTGAACAGCACGAGCCGGGTGATGAAAGACATCGTGGGGCGCGAGCATTATTCTGCAGCCCGGTCCATGGTCGAACTCATGGCCCGCTATCAACAATCGGAAGATCTCATTCTGTTGGGTGCCTATAAGGCGGGGACGAACAAGGCCCTGGACCGGGCCGTTTCCGCACAAGATGGGATCAATGCCTTTCTCCGTCAGGAGATCGAGCAACCGGCCGATCTGGGGGCGTCGGTTCAGGACTTACTCGCGTTGGTGAAGAGCACCGCATGAAGCTCGATGCGGTACGACGCTATCGTGCACAAGTGGAAGACCTGTTGCGTATGGATTTACTTCACGCTCGCCAGAACCTTCAAGATGCAGAGTCCGCCTGTCAGGCCCTCGACGCACAGGCGCGGATGACGGCTGAGCGGTATGTGGCTAAGGCCAGCAGCGGGATCGCGTTAGAAGAGTTTCTTGAATGGCAAGTCACCTGTGATGCGGAAGCCGACTTGTTCACGCAAGCCTATCAGGCTGAATGTCGGTGCCGTGAAGAATGGCATCAGAAACAGCAAGAGTTGCAGATTGCGATGCAGGAGCGTCGGACGCTCGATCGTCTCGCTGAACGGCTACGTCAGCAGCAGCGCGTGAGTCAGTATCGTGCGGAGCAACTGCAAATGGATGAGTCTGCGCGCCGTACGAGTGGGATGCCGAGCTCGCATAATTTATGATGAGCAGATATCGGATGGACCAACAACGAGACCGGATTACGCTTTCACGCACTCATGCAGAAGGACCTCGTCGTCCCCGCAAGGGGAGGGGGAGGCAGATCTGGTCTGTCTCGATCATGCTGGCCGTGATCATGGTGTTGTGCTGGACGGTCGTGCAGCTCAACGAGGCCTCGTCCGCTCCTGCGACGGCGCCTACGGCCCCCCGCAAGGCCATCCCCAAGGCCCTTCCCAAGGCCGGCACCGTCGCGAGTTTGCCCTCAGAGTCGATGCCACAGAAAGAGACTAAGGCTGCTGCGGGTGAGTCCGCGCCGGCAGAGGCGGCACAAACGCAGGGCCCCGCGATCAATCTGCCGGAGGAAGTGGTGGCGATGTTCCAACAGCGGCAAGATGATTTGGAACGCCGTGAGAAAACGGTTCGAATATCGGAGGATCGGCTGTCGAATCTCAGGGCTGAAATTGAGCAGATCTTGAGCAAGGTCGAGGCCGCAGAACAGCGCCGTCTCCAGGTGAAGGAACAACAAGAAAAGGTGGCCGCAGGGCAGAGCGCCATGCAGAAGAAACAAGCGGCCGACGAGCATGCCCAACGATACGCACAGTTGACGAAGATCTATGAAAGCATGCCAGCCGAGGAAGCCGCCGCACGTCTTGAAAAGATGGCGGATCGGAAAGCCCTGGAGATTCTCCGGCTGGTGAAAGGCAAGACTGCCGGGGCGATCCTCGCACAGGTGAAAGTGGATCGTGCCGCAAAACTTACCGAACAATTGCTCTCCAACCCCTGACCGGTTTCTGTCTTCTGCTTGCTCCCGGTATTCTTTACCCCATCATCCGGCATCTTTTTCCGCAGTCGCGTTTTCTGCCGCTTCGATTGCCTTAAAGTGCACGCCAATTGAGAGATGTCTCGCTATTCGGTCTGGCATGAGCCTTGAAAGATCCACAATCGACAATGTGCCCCCTTTACCCATAAGGACAACGAGGACCTATGGACTTTCAACAACTCAGCCCACAGATCGGCACGGCACCGGCGAGCGGAGACCTCCAGCCATTCGCCGCTGGAAATTCGGTTGGCGTGGCTTCTCAGGCGAGGGGATTCTCAACGGTCTTGCAGGCCGCGTCGCAGCGGGTCGAAGCCAGGAGAGAGGCGAAGTCGCGCACCTCTCAGGCTGAGCGAGAAAGTCGGTCATCCGGCACCACGCCGTCCACGCAGCGTGGTCTGTCATCCAAGACCGATGGCAATCGAGGGCCAAAGCCACGTGCCTCTCAGTCAGAGCGTGAAGATCGATCACCCAGTACGACTCCGTCGGTCAACCGGAGCCAGATGCAGAAGGTGACAGACACCGCGGACAGCAATAACACTGAATCTCGTCTCCCCCAGACTGAGACCGAGGATCACTCATCATCAGGAAAGTCCGATCTCTCGATGACCTCACAACAGGAGAAGGCTTCTCGTACGGACATCGAGTCTCAGTCCCCGCAGTCTGAGACCGATGACGGTTCGTCCTCGACCAGGTCTAGCGTTGATCCCCTGTTGACCTCGTTGGTCGGGGCTTCGCTGGCGGCGGCACCCTCCCAGGTCGATACGCCGCAGGTCGTCCTTGGATCGGATCTGCCAACGGCCGATGTTGACGGGCACTCAGTCGTATCCGACTCGTTGATGAGCCAACCGACCACTCAGCCGGCTGAGAAGGGCGTGGGGATGGTTTCTTCAGGCAACCTGTCCCAGGTTCCTGTCGTTCAGCCTAAGGCGTCTGATATGGGTGACATCATTGCCAAGGTGTCTACGACAACGTCAGAAGCGACACCAGAGCATGATAAATCTGATAGGCCTGCAACGTCTGCTGAACCATCCGACATAGGTATGCCGCTCACGACTCAGCAGGGCCAGAACGCTGAGAGCCCTGCTCTCGATCAGGCTTTCCCCATCAAGGAACAGCAAGAGAGAGAGGTGTCTCAGGCTCCTGTTTCATCCAAGCCAATGGCTTCGCAAGATCAGGCGCTCGTGCAGCAGGCCGCGGCGATGACGACGCTGCAGGCTGGTCAGAAGGGCGAGGACGTTGCGGCAGAGTCCGACTGGTCACCGGAACAACAGAGCCCTGGAAAGGGTGAGTTATCGCTCCGGCAACAACATCGTGAGGCCACCTCTTCTGTGGCGCAAGCCGCCGCGGCCGCCTCTGAGTTCATGCCGGCTGAAGATCAGGGCTCTAACCCAGGAGCAGGCGGACAGAAGAAGGACGAGGGGCTGAAGTGGTTATCTCGTATCGATCTTCAATCGACGGAGGTCTCGTCGCCCACTCTACAGCCAAGGACGAGTGAATCAGTTGAAGGAGGAACCCAATACTCGTCGTATCAGCAGGGGCAGGGAGGTACTTCGCTGAATAGTCGCCCTGCGTCGGCATCCTCCGTTCCCGTGCCACCTCAGGCCAACCAGTTGAGCCACGATCCTGAGCCGACGCCTGTTCCACGGACACAGGCCGTGCAGTTTGACCTATCCCCTGTAGACTTCGGTCAGCTTCGTGTCCGTGTCGTTTTGTCCGACCACACGATTCATACACATATGTCGACCGATCGTGCCGAGCTCGGTCAGATGCTGACCGGTCAGCAGGAACAATTGAGCACCCAGTTATCGACTGCCGGGTTGGATTTAGGGCGTTTCCAGGTGCATGTCGATCAGGATCGCACGAACCAGTCCGGGCAGGATTGGCAGTCGCAGGCCCATCACGGTCCATCCCAGCAGCGGCGCGAGTCCCGGTCTCAGCCCCCTCCTCAAGATGCGCCGGTTTCCGCGGCGCCGAAAACCGGTATCCTCAGCTATTTTGCATAACGCGTGAACGAAGGAGACGCATCATGGCCACGATTAATGGAGTCACATCATCGACGATCACATCCGCGGCCAACCCGACGCCGGTCTCGTTGAAACAGGCGGAACTGGGGAAGAACGATTTTCTCAATCTGCTCGTGACACAGCTGAAGAATCAAGATCCCTTGAAGCCGATGGACAGCTCATCGTTTGTGGCGGAGCTAGCACAGTTCAGCCAGCTGGAACAGAGCGCCAATCAATCGTCGCTGCTTAGCAAGGTCCTCGATGCGCAGAACTCAAGTCTGCAGTATTCCCTGTTGCCGTTGATCGGCAGGGACGTGCGGGTCGAGGGTGCGATTATCCAATTGGGCGCCACGCCTGCGCCGCTCGACTACAACCTGAACGAAGATGCGGTATCGGTTCGGGCGTCTATTCTGAATGCGAGCAATCAGACAATCCGGACGCTCGATCTCGGATCGCAGAGCGCAGGAGACCAGCATGTCGTGTGGGACGGGCGAGATGAGAACGGCACGCTGATGCCGCAAGGGACTTATACCTATTCGGTGGCGGCCAGGAATAGCCAGAATCAACCGGTGCCGATTACGGCGACCTCGCGACTGACCGTGTCCGGCATCCGGGTGGTCGAAGGTCAACCGAGATTGGCTGCGGGCGAGAATACGATCGATCCAAGCGCTGTCATCGAGTTTCGTTGAGATGTCTGAAATAGGCTGATGTCATTCATTGTCATAGCATTCAGAAGGAGGGAATAAACCATGGGTCTTTTGTCTTCATTGTTCGCCGGCGTCAGCGGACTCAACGCGAACGGTACCGCGTTGTCGGTGATCGGCAACAATATCGCCAATATGCAAACGGTCGGATTCAAATCGAGCAAAGCGACCTTTGCCGATCTGATCAGTTCGTCGATATCGGGCGGATCCGGCTCCGTCCAGACCGGCATCGGCGTCGCACTGACGTCGGTGCAAGGCAACTTCTCACAAGGGTCGTTGGCCACCTCGGCCAACGTCCTCGATATGGCGGTCGACGGCAACGGATTCTTTATTGTTCAAGATGCCCAGGGCGGCACCTTCTACAGTCGAGCAGGGTCGTTTCGTTTGGATAAGGACAACAACGTCGTCGATCCCAGCGGATACAAATTACGAGGGTTTCTGGCCGATACGACCGGGACGATCACCGGATCGATCGGCGATGTAGCTCTTCCCTCCACCACCGCCTCGCCGCGGGCGACGAACCTGGCGTTCCTCGCCGCCAATTTGAGCTCAGCAGCACCGCTGACGGGAGTGCGGGGGAATGTCGTCGGTTCCGCGGCGTCCGCCACCACCAGCGCTGTCGGCAATCTGTCACTCAATATCAATTTGAACGGCGACGGGGCCCAGACCGTGACCGTGGCTGCTGGTTTGACTGGTGCGGGTTTGGCCACGGCCATTCAAAATGCCGTGCGGACGCTGACGCCCACCGATCCCTTCCGGGGCGCGGCCTACTCGGGCTTTACTGCCGCGGTCAATGCGGCAGGGATTTTCACCTTCACGTCCGGACTTGCCGGAGTGACCAATAACAGTACCGCCAGCACAGGCGCGGTCGTCGTGACTGCCAACGGCGCAGACACCCTGGCCTCCAACCTCACGATGTTGACCGGAACTTCGACGACGGGCACGAATTTCGATATTGCCAATCCGACAGGGACCTCGAATTTCTCCAGCTCCATGACCGTGTACGATTCTCTTGGGAATGGACACCTGTTCACAACCTACTTTACCAAGACCGGGAATAATACCTGGAACTACAATGTGACCGCCAACAGCAACGACATCGCGACGGGCAATTATCATGCGGCCAACATGGATACGACGCTGGGGATCACGAGGGTCGGGGCGGGGACCCTGACGTTTGGAACCAACGGCACGCTGGACCGTGAGAGTGCGGCTCTCCGGTTCGATACGGGCACGGCTGCCGGTGCCGCAGGGACAGTGCCTGGACAGCTCCAGGTCGATTTTAGCGGGGCGACGTCCGATCAGCTGATCACCTATAACTACGGGACCAGCGTGACGACAGAGGGCGGTAACGGATTGGACGGCACCACGCAGTTCGGCTCTCAATCGTCGGTGGTTCAACTGACACAAGACGGTTATGCGGCCGGTTCTCTTCAGGCCTTTTCGGTCGATGGGAACGGGGTCATCAATGGACGGTTCTCCAACGGTCAGTTGCGAGCGCTGGCTCAAGTGGTCTTGGCACGCTTTCCTGACCCCCTTGGTTTGACCAGAACCGGGAACAATACCTTTGCGGAATCCGGCAACTCAGGTCAGCCGGTCACGGGCATACCGGAGAGTGCAGGATTGGGGAAATTGAAGTCCAATACGTTGGAACTGTCCAATGTGGACCTGGGTGAAAGTTTTATCGACATGATCGCCGCCCAACGTGGGTTCCAAGCCAACTCGCGCGTCATCACGACATCCGACGAGATCCTCCAAGAACTCGTCAATCTCAAGCGGTAGCCCGCTGTGAGGGGTGGGTCATGCGCCTCCCGCGCGTGACCCACCTCACGGGAGCCGTTCCTTCTCACTGGAGCCGATACCCTCGTCATCGATCTGTTGCCCGACTGATGTTTCCCTGTCAGGATTTTGACATCGTCAATCGACTGGCGTCCCGTCCTCTCTCCCTTTCAACGTCCTCTTCTCCGTTACGACGCATCGACTCATCTGGCGCGAGGTTCTACGCACGAGACGCGTCGAACTGAGCAAATCTCTTGTGGCATACACATTGCAGACTCCCTGTTCCAGACACCGTTGGACTAGAGGAGGATCTTATGTCAGATGCAGCAGCGGCTGAAGATGGGAAGGCTCCGGTGGTCGTCACCGCCGGGATCCCCATGAAAATGGTCATCATCATTGTTGTGGGGACTCTCGTGCTGGGCATCGGAGCGGCCTTCGCAATTTTCAAGATGACCTCTGGAGGGCATGGGAGCGACGAGGCGAAAACAGATGCTGGTGAGTCAAAAACCAGCGAACCGAAAGCCGAGAGTCACGGCGAGAGCGGGCATAAAGGAGAGGGGAAAGCCGGCGTGGCCAAGGGCGTCATGTTTGATGTGGACCCCTTCATCGTTAACTTGGCCGATACACAAGAGGTGAAGTACTTGAAGCTGACGGTGAAGCTGGAGATGGACAATCAGGAAGGGGCGGATGCCTTGACCGAACGCATCCCACAGGTACGCGATACGATTCTTGTACTGCTGACCAGCAAAGAATCTTCATCGATCCGCACGACCCAGGGGAAGTTTCAGCTGCGCGACGAAATTACGCAGCGGGTCAACAGTTTGCTCCCCAAGCCGGCCGTACATACGGTGTATTTCACAGACTTCGTCGTGCAATAGCCACAAGGACGATCGGGGCCTATGGAAAAAATCCTTTCGCAAGACGAAATCGATGCGCTCCTGAACGGGGTGGATTCCGGTGCCGTCGAATCCAAACCGCCGGAGGAGCCGGCTGCCGCATCGGGGGCCAAACAGTTCGATCTGTTCAATCAAGAACGGATCATTCGTGGGCGGATGCCGACGCTCGAGTTGATCAACGATCGGTTTATTCGCAGGCAAACGATTTCGTGGGGGGCGGCGCTGCATGACACGATTGAATTCGCCGTCGTCGGCACACAGATCACCAAGTTCGGCGAATTCCTCAAGAAGGTGCCGATGCCCTCCTCGATGAACGTCTTTCATATGGAGCCGCTTCGCAGTAACGGGCTCTTTGTGATGGACGCGTTCCTGGTCTATCTGATTGTCGATTACTTTTTCGGAGGGAAGGGTCAGACACACGTCAAACCGGAAGGCCGCGATTTTACTCCGATCCAATTGCGCGTCATCAAAAAGCTCGTCGAGCAGTCCTTCCTCGATCTCGAGAAAGCCTGGGAGGCGCTGATGACGGTCAAGATCCAGCATGTGCGCTCTGAAAGTAATCCCCAGTTTGCCATGGTGGTCTCCGCTTCCGAGATTGTGGCTGTGGTGACGCTGCAAGTGGTGATCGGCGAAACCGCCCGCGATATGTTTATCGTCTATCCCTATTCCATGCTCGAACCCATTAAAGAAAAACTCTATTCAGGACTGGTGTCCGATCATGTCGAGCAAGACGGCGGGTGGACGGGCCGGTTTCGAGAGCGATTACAAGAATGCGAGCTCAATGTCGCCGTCAGGCTCGGGACCGCTTCCGTCAAGGTGCAAGACGTGCTCAATTTTACGGCGGGAGATGTCATCGTCTTGGATCAACGTCCGGGCGATCCCTTGGATTGTTATGTCGAGGGATATCTGAAGTTTCAAGGAAGCCCCGGAGTATTCAAGGGGAACCATGCCTGCCGTATATCGAAGGTGATTGCGTAAGCGAGCCCTGTTGTTGAGGAGAACGATCTATGGCTGATACCGACGTTACAAAACCTGAATCTGGCACATCGTCCCCTCCGGTGGCTTCGTTTCCGCAGGTCGACAATGGTGGGGCTGTGCCGACTCAGAAGAATTTGGATTTCATCCTCGATATTCCCATGCAGGTGACCGTGCAGGTGGGGTCGACCAAGATGGCGATTCGCGAATTACTGCAGCTCGGGCAGGGGTCGGTGGTCGAACTCGAAAAACTTGCGGGCGAAGCCATGGAAGTGCTGGTCAATAACAAGCTGATTGCGCGCGGTGAAGTGGTGGTGGTGAACGAGAAATATGGCATCCGGTTGACCGATGTCATCAGCACGGTCGAACGGGTTCAGCAACTCGGCTAGGACGAGGGGAGACGGAGACGGCATGGTCGATTTCTGGGACAGTTTCCTGCGGATGGCGGCAGCCCTTGCGCTGGTCCTGGCTCTTATCGCCGGGCTGGTCGCGCTGGTCAGGCGATTCGGCGGCGCGCGACTGTTCACGCCTGTGACTGCGCCGATCGTGCAGGTGCTGGGGAGCGGTTACCTCGGTCCACGCAAGACGATTTCACTCGTATCGGTGGCAGGAGAGTTCCTGATTATCGGCGTCACCCCCACGGATCTGGTGTCGTTCGGGCGGATTACGGATCAGGAGCAGGTTCGAAAATTGTTGGCCCAGGCGACGGCTGCTCCGTCGAAGAATCTTTCCGTGTCCTCATTCGGCCTATCGGCGCAGATGGAGACGGACCTGAAAGGCGGCCATGCGATTGTGTAACGGCAGGCTGGCGCTACCGGCGCCTTCGATCTGTCTTTTCTTCGCCGCACTGATCTGCGGGCTCTCATTCGGGCTTGCGCAGGATGCCATAGGCGGGACCAACCCTTCTGTCACCATCGATCTGGGACAGACCGGTCCGAAGCAAACGGCCGTCGTCTTTCAAATCCTCGCGTTGTTGACGGTGTTGTCGCTCGCGCCGGCCTTCTTCATCATGGTCACCTCCTTCACCAGAATCGTGATCGTGCTCTCATTTCTCCGGCAGGCGTTGGGTACACAGCAAGTGCCCCCGAACCAGGTCCTGATCAGCCTGGCCCTGTTCCTGACCGTCTTTGTCATGGCGCCGGTGGGGCAGACAGTATACAGCCAGGCGGTCGAGCCGTTGCTGGCTGAAAAGATTTCGTACGAGGAAGCCTGGACGAAAGGCATTCAGCCGATTCGTGCCTTCATGCTGAGACAGGTTCGAGATAAGGACCTGGAGCTCTTCATCGACCTCGGTAAGATTCCGAAGCCGGAAACGGTGGATCAGGTTCCTCTTCATGTGGTGATTCCGGCATTTATTCTCAGCGAATTGAGAGTCTCGTTTCAGATCGGGTTCTTGATCTATATCCCCTTTCTCATTATCGACATGGTGGTGGCCAGCATTTTGATGGCCATGGGGATGATGATGTTGCCGCCGGTGATGATTTCGCTTCCGTTCAAACTAATTTTGTTTGTGTTGGCAGACGGCTGGTATCTCATCGTGGGATCGTTAGTCAAAAGTTTCCAATGAGCAGGCGAGAGGCCAGTCAGTCTGTAGTCCGTGAATTTTCCCATTGCCTCTAGCCACGAGCCTCGTGCCGTGAGCGAGATCCGAAAGGAGCGAGCGAGATGACTCCAGAGATGGTGACAGAGTTAGGTCGGCAGGCCTTAGAGACGACGTTGCTCGTGTCCGCGCCCTTCCTGGGGCTCAGCCTCGTCGTCGGGTTGGCGATCAGTGCTTTGCAAGCCATGACGCAGTTGAATGAAGCCACCTTAACGTTTGTGCCGAAGGTGTTGACCATATTCGGCGCGATCGTGGTGTTCATGCCCTGGGTGTTGGGCGTGATGACGACATTTATGACGGAGCTCTTCAGCAATATTCCGAATTACGTACATTGACGACGGGTATTGAACGAGCATGAATGTGACACAGCCACTCCATCTTCTGCTGCCTGAGTTTCAGTCATTTCTCGTCGTGGCCTCCCGTATCGGGGGCATCGTGGCGGCGATGCCGATGTTGAGCGGACGGACCGTTCCGCCTCGCATCAAAGTGGCGCTCGTGCTGATGTTGTCCCTGGCATTAGCGCCGGCGATGCATCTTCCGTCGGTTCCTCCGGACGCCCTTGCCATGACGGCAGGTCTCGTGAGCGAACTGATGATCGGCTTCGTCATCGGCATGGCGGTGAGATTGCTCTTTTCTGCGCTTGAGGTGGCCGGAGAAATTGTCGGAAGCCAGATGGGCTTCAGTATCGCGCAGCTCCTGGATCCGATGACCTTGCATTCCACGCCGATGGTCGGACAATTGTTTAGCATCGTCGCCTCATTGGTCTTTCTCTCGCTGAATGCTCACATGATGGTCGTGGCGGCTATCGTCTCAAGTTATGAGTCGATTCCTCCGTTCGGCGCACATCTCTCGCCCGCCGTCGGCGAGGAAGTGCTGCATCTGTCGCAGCATATGTTTCAAGTGGCCGTGCAGTTGGCTGGACCGGTCCTCGTGGCTGTCGCCCTCATTAATATCCTACTGGCCATGTTGGGACGGGCCGTGACACAGATCAATGTATTCGTGCTGAGTTTCCCATTGACCATCGCAGCCGGGCTCATGGTCTTGGGTTTGACGTTGCCGTTCATGGTGTCGTTGCTCGAACGGGAATTCATCGGATTACACGAGTCGATCACTGGTCTCTTGAGGCTCATGGGACATGGCTGACGATAAAGATAATAAAACAGAACCGGGGAGTGAAAAACGGAAAGCGGATGCCCGCTTGGAGGGGAACATCCCGATGAGCCGTGATGTGACCACGGCGGCCATGCAGCTTGCAGGAGTCGGGCTGCTATTTTTCCTGGTTCGCCCAGGCGTGCAACAGCTGACCGACGTCATTCGTCTGGGGTTGTCCCGGTCGTTCGATCGCGGGGTACAGGCGAGCCTCACGATCGATCATATTCACTCCTTGGTCGTGCAGGTCTGTATGTCGACCATCCTGTTGCTCCTTCCGGTCTTGGTCGGCCTTGCGATCACAGGGGTCGGCGCTTCGCTTGCGCAGACGGGATTCATGTGGAAAGCCTCATTTCCCTTCGACGCGTCGCGGTTGAATCCCATGTCTGGGTTTTCCCGTCTGGTGTCGTTCCGTTCGCTCTCGGAGTTGATCAAAGCGCTGCTTAAAATTTCGGTCATTGCCGCCATCGGTGTATTCGTCCTCCGAGGGGAAATGGGCAGGCTCCCGGAAATTGTGGAATATGACATCTGGGGGCTGCTGACCGTCATGGGATGGCTGACCTTGAAAGTCGCCGCCGCGGTGACCGGCGCGTTCGTTGTGGTGGCAGGAGCCGACTATTTCTATCAACGGTTTGAATGGGAGCGCTCGCTGCGTATGTCCCATGCCGAGGTGAAGGAAGAACATCGCAGTTCGGAAGGCGACCCGCAGATCAAGAGCCGGGTGCGGAGTATGCAGCGGGAGATGATGAAGAAACGCATGATGGCTGCAGTTCCGACCGCGGATGTCGTCGTGACCAACCCGACGCACTTGGCCGTCGCGCTGAAATACGATACTGCGAGGCCAGGCGCTCCCATTGTCGTGGCCAAAGGGGCGGGTTTTCTCGCTGAACGGATTCGGGAAGTGGCCAGGCAGCATGGCGTATCGGTAATCGAAAATAAGTTTGTGGCCCGTACCCTCTACAAACTCGTCGAGGTCGGCAAGGAGATTCCCGCCAATCTCTATCTGGCGGTCGCTGAAATTCTGGCATTTGTCTATCGCACTCGCGGGTTCACACCAAAACAAGAGCCCAGGTAAGGTCTAAATTATATGGCTGCTCAAACCTCGATTCAGGCAACGCCTCCGATCCTTTCACCGCAGTCGATCATCAAACACCCGGACATCATGTTGTCCTTGGGTGTGGTGTCGGTGATCATGGTCATGCTGTTGCCGCTGCCGAGATTTCTTCTCGACCTCCTCCTGGCCTTCAACATTACCGTGTCGGTCATCATCCTGCTCGTGGGCTTGCAAGTGCGGCGGCCGATCGAATTTTCGGCGTTTCCGTCCGTGTTGCTGATGGTCACGCTCCTTCGTCTCGCGCTGAATATCGCCTCGACCCGTCTCATCCTGCTCCATGGCAACGAAGGGGCCGGGGCGGCGGGAGAGGTGATCCGGGCGTTCGGAAACTTCGTGGTCGGCGGAAACTACACGGTCGGTCTCGTGATCTTCGCGATTTTGGTCATCATCAACTTTGTCGTCGTGACGAAGGGCGCCGGGCGCGTGGCTGAAGTGGCCGCGCGGTTCACGTTGGACGCGATGCCGGGCAAGCAGATGAGCATCGATGCGGATTTGAATGCCGGACTGATCAACGAGACGGAAGCACGGCGGCGGCGTCGTGAGATTGCCGAAGAGGCTGATTTCTACGGATCGATGGACGGCGCCAGCAAGTTTGTTCGTGGCGATGCCACGGCGGCGGTCATCATCGTGTTCGTGAACATTTTGGGCGGATTGACGATCGGCGTCTTGCAGCAGGGCATGAGTCCCGGTCTGGCTGCACAGACCTATACCCTGTTGACGGTAGGTGAAGGGCTGGTCGCACAGATCCCCGCGCTGATCGTGTCGACGGCGGCCGGCATCATTGTGACGCGCGCCGCGTCCGACGGCGACCTCGGCACCGATATTATGGGGCAAGTCCTGGTGTCGCCAAAAGCGGTGGGGACCGCCGCCGGCATTTTGCTGGCCCTCGGCCTGATTCCCGGCCTGCCCCACCTGGCATTCCTTGGTTTGGGCGGCGCGGCAGCCTATTTGGCCTACCGCCTCTCTCAACAGAACGAGCAGGCGACGACGTCCATGCCGGCCCCGGCTGCGGCTACGGCTGCAAAATCTGAAGAGGCGGCATCTCACGTCGCTCCCCTCGACTTGATGGAAGTCCAGGTGGGCTATGGCCTGATCGGTATGGTTGAAGGCACGCATGGGACTGCGCTGCTGGAGCGTATCAAAGGTTTGCGGAAACAGTTTGCCGAAACGATGGGCTTTCTCCTGCCGCCGATCCATATTCGCGACAACCTGCAACTCCGCCCCAACGAATATGCCGTCATGCTGAAGGGAGTGGAACTGTCCAAATCAGAGGTGCTGCCGTCGCACGTCCTGGCGATCGATCCAGGAACCGCTCAGCGTGGCGCCATCCAGGGTGTGGCGACCAAGGAACCGGCCTTCGGGTTGCCCGCATTATGGGTGCCGGAGTCGATGCGTGAGCAAGCACAATTGGCCGGTTATACCGTCGTCGATGCTAGCTCGGCCATCGCGACCCATCTGTCTGAAATCATCAAGCGTCATGGGCATGAATTGTTGGGACGGCAGGAGGTGCAAGCCCTGTTGGACGAGACTGCCAAGGCGCATCCCAGACTCGTTGAGGAGTTGATTCCCACGTTACTGCCGTTGGGTTCGGTGGTGCGCATTCTAGGAAACTTGCTGCGCGAAGGCATTCCAATCCGTGATTTGCGTTCCGTCCTTGAGGCGATTGCCGATCATGCGAGCTCGACGAAAGATCCTGAACTGCTGACGGAAATCGCGCGGCAGGCCTTATCACGGACCATTACACGCCAGCATCAAGCTCCGGACGGCACGTTGCCTGTCATCACCTTGGATCCGCGCTTAGATCGGTCGCTCAGTGAACAGGTCGCCGCGCTTCCGCAGGGGGGGCTGTTGAATTTGGATCCGAACACGTCTCAGAAGTTGTTGACGGCGTTGAAACAGGCGGCGGAACGGGTCGCGTCGCGTGGCCAGCAGCCGGTGGTGCTCTGCTCCCCGGTGTTGCGGCGCCATATCCGCCGCTTGACCGATCGGATTCTGCGTACGGTGCCGGTGTTGGGTCTCAATGAAATCGACGCGATGGTCCAGCTTCAATCGCTGGACACGATCAGGTTGGATGTCGAACTTCCACGATTGTGAGGTAAGCCATGAAGGTGAAGTTGTTTCATGCTGAAACCATGCACGAGGCCATCCGCGACATTAAGGCGGAGCTGGGGCCCGATGCGATCATCCTCTCGACCAAACGGGTGCGCCAGGGGAGCTTGCCCTTCGGACTATTTGGTAAACCGTTGTTGGAAGTGACGGCGGCGACCGATCGCGACGCGAAGGAGTTCGCGCCGATCCCTCAGCCGGCTATCCCGGTACCACGGCAGGTCGCGCGGCCGGTTCTGCCGACCCCTCCGGCGGCACCGGAGCCCGCTCCTCTGTTTCAGGACACCCTGAGCGCATTGCTGCTTCGCTCCGCCACGACCCAACCCCTCGCCCAGGCGGCCCCTGTGCCGTCACCGGTCGCGCCTCCGCTTCCGCCGGTGAAGTCGACGGAACGGGTCCATCGAGTGAAGCAGGACCTCCGAGAACTGCATCAACGCCTGACGACGTCGTTGCCCGATGATGCGCCGACGGAAGGCGCAGGATTTCCCGCTCCTATTGCACGGGCCTGCCGTCAGTTGATCGACCAAGGCCTGCGTCACGCCAGCGCCGAGCACCTCTGCCTGGCGCTTCGCCGCAGGCTTGCGTCGGAGACGACCCTGACAGATGGTGCGATTCAGGAGACACTGCATCGGCTCCTTGTGGAGGCCGTCCGGGGAAGTGGGCCGCTCTTGAGCCCCGGGGACAATTACAATGTCGCCATGTTTGTTGGCCCGAGCGGAGTCGGTAAGACCACGGCGATCGTGAAACTCGCCACACATTACCGTCTGGAGGAACACAAGTCAGTCGTATTGATCACCTTGGATACCTGCCGTACGGCTGCGGTTGAACATCTTCGCATGTATGCCGATGTGTTAGGCGTGACACTTGAGACTGCTCAGACCACGGCTGACGTGATGGATGGCATCCGCCGTCATCGCGAGGCGAATCTTATTCTCATCGATACCCCTGGGTTTGGCGTGAATGAGACGGCACGGCTGGCTCATCTTGGCGGGCTGAAAGACTCGTACGGCCCGATCGAGACACATCTCGTCCTCTCCGCCTGCACCAGGATGCAGGATCTCCGTCGCACGGTGGCGCGGTATGACGTCTGTGCGCCGACCCGGTTGCTCTTTACCAAGTTGGACGAGACAGCTGAATACGGAAATCTCTTCGAACTGGCCTACCAGACGACCTTGCCCCTCTCGTATTGGGGCATCGGTCAGCAAGTGCCGGAAGATCTCGAGCTGGCGCAACCGGGACGGTTGGCCGATCTGTTGCTCGAGCGTGGTTCTGCTCACGTCACATCACCAGGCCTCTCGTCACCCCGTGGATGCGACAGTCTCGCTTCCGTCGGCGGTACGACGCCACAACACGCGCAGTAGGGAGACTCCCGCATGAAGTATATGCTGAGCACAGAGGGCACCGCGAAACCGATGATCGACCGTGAAAGTTCATACACCCATGTGATTACGGTGACGAGTGGAAAGGGTGGGGTCGGGAAGACCAATATTGTGGCAAATCTTGCCGTGGCCTTGTCGCGAGCCGGCAAAGAAGTCCTAGTGCTGGATGCCGATTTAGGATTGGGTAATATCGATGTGCTTTTGGGGCTGGTGCCCCGCTATACGTTGGAACATGTGCTGGCCGGTTCCCACCACTTGTCCGATATCGTCATTCCCGGTCCCGCCGGCATCCAGGTGCTGCCGGCCAGCTCCGGCCTGCCGCAACTCACATCCTTAAGCGACGCGCAGCAACTGCTGCTGCAAAGCGAGCTGGAAGATGTGGCGAAAACGGTGGACGTGCTGTTGATCGATACCGGCGCAGGGATTTCTCCCAATGTGACCTATTTTGCCTCTGCGGCGCAGGAAACGGTCGTCGTCATTTCGCCGGAACCGACCTCCCTGACCGACGCCTATGCGCTCATCAAAGTTCTGTGGCGGCAGCATCGGGAACGCCGATTTAAAGTGTTGGTCAACATGGTGAAGAGTCAGCGCGACGCGACACAGACATTCCGGAAGCTCGATGCGGCCGCGGATCGTTTCCTGCATATCAATTTGGAGTACATGGGGTATATCCCGTTCGATGATTATCTGCCGATGGCGGTGCTTCAGCAGAAGGCGGTGACGGAATGCTTTCCTCATTCGCCCGCCAGCCGAGCGTTCGTCCAGCTTGCAGGGCAGATTGCTGAATGGCCTGTGCCTCAACTTCCGAAGAGTACCGTGCAGTTCTTGTGGCGCCAATTGATCCACACGGCCTAGAGGTAGGTCCATGGTGATACGAACACAGAAAGCATACTGATGATGAACAATATTGCGACACAACCAAGCCCAGCGGTCGGCCCCGCGCTCGAAGCGCAACGCGAACGGATCATTAAAGAGTTCGCGCATATCGTGAAAGCGATGGCCCATCGTCTGGCCTTCCGGCTGCCTGCCTATATGGATGCGGAAGACCTCGTGTCGGTCGGCGTCATTGGATTGATGGATGCGATGGACAAGTATGATCCCACTCGGGAGGCTAAGTTTAAAACCTATGCCGAGTTTCGCATTCGGGGGGCCATGCTGGATGAAATTCGTTCCATGGACTGGATCCCTCGCTCGGTGCATGAGCGGGTCTCGTTGTTACAACGCACGCATACCGAGTTGATGAACAGGCTTGGCCGGCCCCCGACGGATGAGGAAGTGGCGGCAGAATTAAAGATGACGCAAGCTGAACTCGACGAGTTTCTCTCGCGTGCTCGTGGCGCTGTCCTGGTGAGCCTGGACGACATTCAGGTCAACGAGCCGAACGGGCAGAAGATCCTCACGATGCTCGCCGACACGCACCAACCCGATGCCCTCGCGACGATTCTCGGTGAGCGGGAGCGGACGGCGGTGACGAATGCGATTCAGCAATTGCCGGAGAAGGAACGTCTCGTGCTCACGCTGTACTACTACGAAGAATTGACGATGAAGGAAATCGGCCGCATTCTAAAAGTCACGGAATCTCGCGTCTGTCAGATCCATACCAAAGCGGTCTTGCACCTCAAGGGAAGCCTGCACGTGCTGCAATGAGTGGCGGGATTCCGCTCCCCTGAGCCCGACGACAGGGACGTTCCTGCCGTGGCGGGGGCGTGGGGGAGCCGTGGAGCTCGTTTGGTGCTGCTGCTGCTCATTGTTCTGTATCCTTCGATCCTCAAGTCTTTCCTGCCATCAACCGAAACAGTCAGTGGTAATTCTCTCACATTGACTGGGTCCGGGAATTCGTGACGACCCGCATGACACATGAACTTGCATACATTGGATCTTTCTCTACGGCCGTGAATGCCATGATGTCAGGCGCGGGTGATGCCACGATGGCGCTGTCTCCTCTTCCAAGTCTCATCGGGCTCTGCCTGCTCTGTCTCCTGATCGTTGGAGGCCTGTGGTTCAGGGGGCTGCGGCCGCATGGATTTCGCCGAAGCGCGTCTAGGGACCGGGGCCCTGAGGTGGCGGCCTATGATTACGTGACAGGGCTACCCACCAGGCGATTATTCGAAACCTTACTCGAACAAGCGGTCGGGCGTGCTGCCAAAACCGGTCGCCCCCTCACGGTGCTCGTGGTGGAGCTGGAACATTTCCGGATGGTGGCAGAGAGTCAAGGCCAGGCCAATAGTAATGTGCTCGTGCGGGTGCAGGCTGCGAGGGTCAAGGGTGTGCTGCGCTCGATGGACACGGTTGCACGGCTGACGCCGGATCAATTCGCTGTGATCGCCGACAACCTCACGTCCCATCAAGAGGTTTCAGGGATTGTGGAGAAACTGCAGGCGACGGTCGGGTTACCGCTCACCTTGGACGGCCATGAGTTGTTCCTGACGTGCCGCATCGGCATCGCACGGTATCCGGATGATGCGACGGGACAGGAGGGCTTGATCGCACAGGCCCTGCAGGCCGTGAAGCATGCCAAGTCCCATGGGCAGGCCGTACGGTTTTCGTCGCCAGAGACCCATGCAAACGCTCATGAGCCTGCGCAAGCCGCGACCTCGTTCGCCGATCTTCTCCCGTAATCTTCCGAATTCCTGAGCGCCTCCCAATCTCAGAACAGGGTCTCCAGTACTCAGCACTCGAACCTCCCGGTACCTTCTTCTTGCCCTGTTCGACCAGCGATATTTTTCCTACTCAGGCAGCTTCTTCCTAGTTCGTTGTGTCCCTGCTCATTTTCCCCATTCGATCACCGGTCGAAAGCGAATGCCGGTGCGGCTCAGTTGCCCGCAGATCACAGCATTTTTATGTGGACGGTCCGGCTCTTTGTCGTGGCCTCGGCCTTGGCATGCATGTTGCGATATGGCTTGGCATCAACGTCACGCAAGGAGCATTAGCGATGAACCGAGCGATCTATCCCATTCTTTCCGGTGCCGTAGCACAAGAACGTCAGATGCAGGTGTTCGCCAATAATATGGCAAACGTCAATACGTCGGGATTCAAACAGGACGATCAGGGCTTTACCTCCGTCATGGGCAGGGTGCAGGTGTCCGGGTCGGCGTTGGCCAATCCGGCCGGGTTCGGCCAGCAAGTTGGTGTGCGGCCGGCTGGTTCAGCCGAGCGGGTATTTGTGAAGACCAATGCCGTGCATACCTCGTTTGAGCCCGGTCGGATCAGAATCACCGGTAATCCATTGGACATGGCGCTTACAGGAAAAGGGTTTTTCGAGGTGAAGACGCCTCAAGGGCTTCGCTATACCAGGGACGGTATGCTCTCTCTCGATGGACAGGGCCGGCTGGTGACCAATCTCGGGCATCCTGTGATGGGCACCAGAGGAGAAATCAAAGTGCCCTCGGGCAGCATTCAAGTCACGAAAGAGGGTGCGATCCATGTCGATGGCAAACCGGTCGCGACGATCAAGGTCATGGAGTTTCCTGACGACCATATGCCGGAGAAACATCTCGACGGATTTATGGATTCAGGAAACGGAAAAGTCATGAAGAACCCGGACATTCAAGGTGGGCATATCGAGGAGTCGAACGTCAGTTCGATCGGTGAGATGGTCAAGATGATCCAGGGTATGCGGAATTACGAATCGAGTCAAAAGCTGATTCAGACCATCGATCGCATGGCGGAAATCGCCATTCAAGACGTCGGGAAAGTGTTGTAATCGCAGTGATGAGTGAGGAGTGATCGGTGATGAGTACTGAGAGAAAGAACGATCTCCATCCCTTGCGCATCACCCATCACCCATCACCCATCACGGGGAGGTTTTTATGATTCGAGCCATGTGGACGGCAGCGACGGGAATGACCGCTCAGCAACTCAATGTGGATACGATCGCCCACAATCTGGCGAACGTCAATACCAATGCGTTCAAGCGTAGCCGGGCGGAGTTTTCAGACTTGATGTATCAAGCCACCCGGCTTCCTGGAACGAATGCCTCGAATATCGGAGTTTTCCCGGTCGGTATCCAGGTGGGCGGAGGCGTTCGTCCTGTCACTGTGGCCAAAGAATGGGTACAGGGCAACATGCGCCAGACCGGCAACGAGTTGGACCTTGCCATCGATGGGGCAGGATTTTTCCAGGTACAGCGTTCGGACGGCACGATCATGTATACCCGCAACGGGTCATTTAAACGGGACAACGTCGGAAATTTGGTGACGGGAGACGGAGATCTGCTCAATCCGGTCATCACCATTCCCTCCGGCGTCCTCAAGCTCGACATCGGCCAGGACGGGACCGTGTCGGTGCAGTTGCCCGGTGTGACGCAGGCCTCGCAGATCGGTCAGATCCAGCTCACCAAGTTCGATAACCCGTCTGGATTGGTGGCGATGGGAAACAATCTCTTTCTCGACAGCTTCGCGTCAGGCCCTCCACTCCAGGGAACTGGTGGATTCTCGACGGGATTCGGCACCGTGCAGCAGGGATTCCTGGAGAGCTCAAACGTCAACCTGGCGGAAGAAATGGTCAACATGATCATTGCGCAACGGAGCTATGAGATTAACTCGAAGACCATTCAGGCATCGGACGAAATGATGTCCATTGCGAACAACCTCAGACGGTAAGACGGTTCGCCTGTAACGGACAAAGGAGTGTGCCTATGACGCAACGAAATCTGTATATGCCCTTCGTGCTGCTGATCGGTATCCTCGCCGGTCCCTGCCCTGCGAATGCGGCTTCTAGCGATCGAGTGCCCATAGCCATGCGGGTGGCGCAAGGGCCCGAACTCCGCGCGATCAAGCTGGTTCCTGCTCCGGCCCCGGTCCTGCACCAGCTGCACCCCAACGATATTCAGCGCAGCATTCTGCGTTTTCTCGAACAGGAGATGGCAGGGCAGGTGCGCGCGGTCTCTGCCACGATGGTGGACCCGCAGGAATCGATCGATGTGCCGCCCGGCAGTATGGGCCTGATGATTACTCCCCACGGGCTTGACGAGGGCCTCGGACGCCGGACCTTTCATGTCCAGATCAATGCGAACGGCAGGTCTTGGCAGACCATCGATGCCACGGCCGACATCAGCGCCTCCGTCGATGCCGTCGTACCGGTCAGGGTGATCAAAGCCGAGGATCTGATCGAAGCGGAAGACCTTACGATTCAACGCATCAAGCTGCGAGAGCTGAACCATCAGTTGGCGACTAACATCAATGATGTCATCGGGAAAAGCGCAGCACGCGCGCTGCAGGCCAACATGCCGATTCGCCTGACGATGATTAAGAAGCCGTATGCCGTTCGCAAAGGCGATCGTGTGGCGATTGAGGCTAAACATGGAGGGCTCTCGATTCAAGCGTCCGGCGTGACGAAGTCGAGCGGAGAGCTCGGCCAGTCCATTACGGTGGCGAACCTCGATTCAGGCAAAGAATTGCGCGCAAAGATCGTGGCGCCGGGAG
Source organism: Nitrospirota bacterium (assembly GCA_030684575.1). Taxonomy (NCBI): domain Bacteria; kingdom Pseudomonadati; phylum Nitrospirota; species Nitrospirota bacterium. Next base: position 53,702 of record JAUXVD010000018.1, read on the forward strand.
TCGTACGCGTTGAGTATTAATCACTGGCATAGGTCGATCCGGCTGGTGCTGGCGCTGAGCGTTGCGCTCGTCAACGGCGGGTGCTACTGGCACAACTCGCCCAATGTCGCCAAGAAACTGACGGTGGCTGCGTTGCCTCCTCCTAAAACCGTCGGCTCGCTTTGGCAGGAGGAGAATGGGCGCGCGTACCTGTACGAAGACCTAAGGGCCATGAGGGTCGGCGATATTCTGACCATCAAGATTGTGGAGAAACATGCAGGGTCCAAGTCGGCCGACACGAAGGCGGAACGGGAATCGACCTTGAATAATTCGTTAAGTGGCAGCGGTATCGGGTACATCGGTATCCCCGGAGTCCGGCTCGGCGGTGAGACGATGCGGGGACTGGGGGTCGATGCCAGCGCCAAGAGCAAGTTTGGAGGGAAGGGCGCGACCAGCCGCGCCGATACCTTGACCGGGACGATTTCCACGATTGTGACCGAGGTCCTTCCGAACGGGGACCTCCGCATCGAAGGCAAGAGGGAAGTGACCGTCAACAGCGAGACGCAGCTGATGTCGATCAGCGGGATCGTCCGGCGCGTGGACGTCGATACGAAGAACACGGTGCTGTCGAGTGCCATCGCCGACGCGAAGATCGAATATTCCGGCCTGGGTGTCGTGGATGATGTGCAGCGGCCAGGCTGGCTGGTTCGGGTGTTGGATTGGGTCTATCCATTCTGAGTTACGGAGGTGAGGATCATGGGACGCACCGTACGGCGAACGGCGGGTATTTCGTGGGAACAGCGGCATCGCCAGGCCGTGACGGACTCTCTCAAGATGATGGTTCTCAGCGGGGTCGTCCGCCGGGCCGATCTTGACCCTCCGGTGCTTCATGAGCATTCGGCAAAAATCGGCATCGATCCCTACGGAGGGGCGCTGGACCTCGATGACGAAATCGAGGAGCCAGGCTGGTTGGCGAGAATATTTTTGAGTCGGGAGTATTTGTTGCGGCGCTTCCATTGACGGTGAACATTGCACAGGACATGACCATGATGATGAAACGCTCTATCGGTGCCTCACTGCTCGCTGCGCTGCTCGTGGCGACGCCGGCTTGGGCCGTCCGGATTAAAGACGTCGGTTCGTTTGAAGGTGTTCGTGAAAACCAGTTGATCGGGTACGGGCTCGTGGTCGGTCTGGATCGTACCGGCGATCAGGTCATCGGCGGTCAGTTTACCATTCAAGCCATGATGTCGATGTTGAATAAGATGGGTGTGAACCTCGTGATCGATCCGATCCAATTGCTGACGCGCAATATCGCGTCGGTCATGGTGACAGCCAAGCTGCCGCCTTTTGCCAAGCCAGGCTTGACGATTGACGTACTCGTGTCTTCGATGGCCAATGCGAAGAGCCTGCAAGGCGGCACGCTGTTGCTCACTCCGCTGAAAGCGGCGAACCAGCAAGTCTATGCCGTGGCGCAGGGGCCGGTGTCGATCGGAGGATTTTTAGGAGGGACGGGTGGCGGAGGCGGGTCGACCGTGACCAAGAACCATCAATCTGCCGGGATGGTGCCTGGTGGAGCCATCATCGAGAAGGAGGCGGTGGTCGACGTGGAATCGTGGGAAACCGTGTCGGTGCTCCTGCGTCAGCCTGATTTTACGACGGCGATTCGGACGACCGAGGCCATCGATGGCGTCTTCGGCAAGGGGAGTGCCACTGCCGTCAATGCCGGCCTGGTTCGGGCGACCATCCCGGCAAATTTTCGAGGACGAGTCGTGGAGTATATCGCCACGATCGAAGGGTTGGACGTCGCGGTTGATTTGTCGGCCCGAGTGGTGGTGAACGAACGAACCGGCACGGTGGTGCTTGGCGAGCATGTGCGGATCTCCACCTGTGCCATCTCCCACGGCAATCTCACGATCTCAGTGAAGAATACGCTCAATGTGTCGCAGCCTCCCGCTCCGTTGATTGGGTCCACGACCGCGCAGGCGACGGTGACCCCCGATGTTCAGACGGAAGTGAAAGAGCAGGAGTCTCGGTTGGTGGTGGTTGATGAGACCGTGACACTCGGAGAGGTCGTGCGGGCGTTGAACGCAGTCGGGGTGACTCCTAGGGATCTGGTGGCCATTTTATCGGCGCTTCGTTCGGCTGGAGCACTTCAGGCTAATCTTGATATAATATAGATAATATATTGATATTATTAAATATTATAATTATACAAAGGATTACACTTTGAACCACGACCTTACCGGAATCAGCTCCATCAGACATACGGCTGACGCTCAGTTGAGCCTGGCAAAGCCTCCTTCGCTCCTGGGGGACGATCGGCAGGCAGGGTTGGCAGCTTTGAAGGGCGCCGCCCATGAGTTTGAAAGTTACTTTATATCTAACCTCTTGAAAGTCATGAGAGAAACTGTTCCAAAGGGGGCGTTGGACAATAAAGGCGGTGCGTATTTCTACTCGTTTTATGACCAGGAAATCGGTCGGCTGGCGGCAGAATCAGGTGGGCTAGGGCTGGCCAAGATGATTCATGAATATACCGAAAAAAATTCACCACTCCCCTCAAGTTCTCCGGCTCATCGACCGATAGAGGAGCCGATAGGTAATAAAGCCCCGATCCCAGTACCGCGCACTCAGTGGACTCGGGGCTAACTTAGGGAGAGGAGTCAGGTTATGCAGATCTCAGGTCATGGCAGAGCCGATCATCTTGCCACGTTGTTGCTGGGGGCCCAGGAGGGTGCTCCGGTCGGGGCAAATCGTCGTCCGTCCAGCGACGGTCGCCAGGATCGCGTGCAGATTTCGCAGCAGGCGAAGGAGATTCAACGGATCAAGGCGCTGGCCGACCAGCCGGATCCCGCCCGTGAAGCACGCATCGAGCAGATCAGCCGGGCGGTGGATGCCGGCACGTACAACGTCACAGGGCGCAAGGTCGGGGATGCGATCATTCGTCACGCATTGACCGAGGCCGCGCTCTAATCCGTCCTCTCTCTGTCGGGGAACCGATCTGAGCAGAAGACGGCTGGGGCCTTCACTGACTTAGACGAATCTCGACAGAAAGAGGCATATGTTTAACACTGCGACAACCACTGCAGCCATTCTCGATATCCTCACCCGCGAAGCCGCCCACTGCGACCTGCTGAATCACACGCTGCAACAAGAACGGAATGCCCTCCGACAGCTGTCCCTGGCAGAGTTCCCTTCGCTCAATGCACAACGTCTCAAAGACCTCCAAGGGCTCCAAGCGTTAGAGTCGGAACGCGACGCGGTGGTCCATCGCTGCGCCGATGCCTGGGGTCTTCCCCGTACCACGCTGTCCTTGCAGGCCGTGATCGATCGCCTGGCCCCTCCTGACAAACGAGAGGTCGAGCGATGTCATGAGCGGCTCACGGCCAAAGTTCGTGTGTTACGCCAGGAGACTGCCGTGAATGAGTTGCTTGTGGCCGGAATCCAAACCTTGTGCCGCAAGGCGATGCATCTGACAGGAGAGGCCCTTCCGAAGCGGGACACCTACTCATCGTCAGGGGAATCTCAGCGTGTAGGAATCGGTGGCACGATGCTCCGACAAAGAGGATAGAGGTACATTATGGGACTCGATGGATTGTTGGATATCGGGAAAAGCGCCCTTAAAGTCGCACAGAATGCGCTGACGGTCACCGGTCACAACGTCGCGAACGTCAACACGCCAGGCTACTCACGCCAAGAGGCGGTGCTGACAGAACGGCCCCCGATCAATGGGGGGCCCGGCATGGTCGGGACCGGTGTCCAGGTCGTACAGATCCGGCGTATCGTCGACAGCTTTATCAATCGCGAGTTGACGAACTCTCATGAAGTGCTGGGAGAATTAGGGATCACCCGCGAGCAGCTGTTTCAAATTCAGAACATCTTCAGCGATTCCAATAATCAGGGGATCGGAGCGCAGCTGAACGAGTTTTTCAGCAGCCTCCAGGATGTCGCGGCAAGCCCCTCCGATGTCACTCCGCGTTCAGTGTTGCTGGCGAAGTCAGCCCTTCTGACCAATAGCATTAATCAGGTGGCAGGCGAACTGGCTGCCCGCCGGACCTCGGTGAACGATCAGGTGAAGCAGACCATCTCGGAAATCAACAGCCTGACCGCACAGATTGCGGAAATGAATAATAAGATCGTGTCTGCCGAAGTCACCGGGCAAAACGCCAACGATCTGCGGGATCAACGGGATCATGCGGTCAACGAGCTGGCCAAGCGTATCGATATCTCCGTGCTCGAGGGCGCAAACGGCGCCCTCTCGGTCTATGTCGGGCGTGGGCAGGTCGTCGTCGAAAACCACGTGTCGCGCAATTTGGTCGCCGTGGAATCACTCGATAATGGAGGCATGGCCAACGTCCAATACGATACGGGGAGCGCCAGGTCATCGGATATCACCTCGCTCATCTCAGGCGGGCGGATCGGCGGGCTTCTCAATATCCGGGACACCATCATTCCGGGCCTTCAAACCTCATTCGACAAGCTTTCAGCTAGTTTGGTCAACGAGGTCAATCAACTCCATCGTCAGGGCTATGGGCTTGACGGGTCGACGGGACGCGATTTCTTTTCACCACTCACCGTGACGACCCATGACCAGACGACCAACCAGGGAAGCGCCACGCTTGCAAGCGGACCGATTACCGCGAATAGCCTGCTGGCATTTCAGGATTATGAAATCAGATTTACGTCCTCGACGGCCTACTCCATCGTGAATACGACGACTGGAGCGACCATCAAGGGAAACTATGCCGGCATTGCGGTCACGCCGCCGACCGTGGATGTGCCGGTCAACATCGTGACCGGAACCAACGACACCCTCACGGTCGTCGTCGATGGCACAACCTCGGGAACCATCACGCTGGCCGGTGCAGCTGCTCCGGGACAATCGTACCCGAGTGGGGCCTCCCTGGCGACGGAGCTGCAAGCGAAGATCAACGCCGATACCACGCTGCAGGCTGCAGGACGAAGCGTGGTGGTGACATACGATACGACGACCAGCCGCTTCACCATCACCTCGAACGCATCGACCGCGATCTCGGCGGTCAACGTCGCGGGAGGGACTGCGCGAGCGACCCTCGGTTTCCTGAGCGGAACCGGCACCGCCGCGTCTGGGACCTACACTGGTCCGCAAGCCTTCACGGTCGACGGGATCCAGGTGACCCTGAGCGGGACGGTGGTGGCTGGCGACAAATTCTCAGTCAATTCCTATGATGATGCGGCTCGGTTGCTCAGTACATCGTTGACGAGTGCCAGGGGCGTCGCGGCATCCTCGACGCGAGCCGGTGTTCCCGGCAATAACGCCATCGTCATGGCCTTGGTTGCCTTGCAATCGAAATCCATCTCCGGGATCGGCAACACCACTTTCGGCGACGCCTATCGGGTTGCCGCGACAGGCGTGGGAGTGGCGGCGCAGTCCGCGGATACCAGACTTGATGCCCAAACGATCTTGCACGAACAATTGGAGTCTTTCCGAGCCCAGTCGTCCGGTGTGTCGATCGATGAAGAGCTGGTCGATATGCTCAAGTATCAGCGACTTTTCGAGGCAGCCTCACGGTTGATCATCATCACGAATGAAATGATGCAAACGCTGTTGGACTTGAAACGTTAACGCGGAGAGAGAAGTCTATGAGAGTCACCGAACAGCAGGCCTATGGCGTATTGGTCAGTAACATTCAGCGGGCCCGCGCAAAGGCGCTGGCCACGCAGGAGCAAATTTCGACCGGCAAGAAGGTGGTGAAGCCATCCGATAACGCCAACGCGTTTGACCGAATCGTGTCGACTAAGTTCTCGATGGCGAAGGCGGACCAACGAATTCGCAACCTCGGCGTCGCCACCACGCGCCTCGATTTGACCGACAGCGCATTGCGCGGCGTGACGAACGCCCTCGCCAGGGTGAAGGAACTGGCCGTGCAGTTTGCCAATGGTACGAACGGTGCCGCCGAGCGGGCGATCGGGGCGAGGGAAGTCAAACAGCTCTTTCTTCAGCTTCAAGAGCTTGGGAACGCCGAACATGCCGGGGGACAGTCGATCTTCGGCGGCACCGGCCGCCATGGGCGGGCCACGGGCGTTGCCATTACCGCTCCCATCGCCTTAACCGGCGGCACCAATGACTCGCTGGTGGTCACGGTCGATGGGACCACCTCCGGAACGATTACGCTCGGGACGGCCTCCCTGACCGGATCAGGATTGGCCGCGCTCGTACAACGCAGGATCAACACAGATTCCACGTTGCTGGCGGCCGGGAGAAGTGTGACGGTGACGTTCGATACCGATCATCTTGTGATCACCTCGAACGACAACGGCCTGCCCTCCTCTGTCGAAGTCACCGGAGGCAGCAGCCTGTCTGCCCTCGGTTTCAACGGCGGCAGTACGACCACCGGCGCCTCCGCATTTGCGATCCGCGCTGCGACCGGTGTCAGCGCGAGGAATTCTGGCAGCGCCGTGATCTCGCAAGGAACCGTATCCGATCCGAGCGCCGTCACCCTCAACGACTATCTGGTGAAGTTCAGCGCTGCGACCACGTTTGACCTCTTCAACGTGACGACGGTGGTGGGTGTGCAGGCGAACAGCACGAATACCGGAGGGGCGGTGAAGAGCGACAGCGGCGTCGTCAATCCCAGCCTGGTGACCATGGATAATTATGAAGTCCGGGTCAAGAACATCTATACGGTCACGGCCGGCAGCAATGACGGGATTCGATTCGACCCCGGTACCGGCGCGGTCACTGCGACATTGGCGGCTGGATCCTATACCGGAGCCCAGTTGGCCGCACAAACCAAGACCGCTCTGGAAGCGGTCAGTGGCGGGACGACCTATACGGTTAGTTTTGACGAGTCGACCGGCAGGTTTGGTCTTACCAACGATGGGACCAACGCGACAGGTCTGAGCCTCCTGTACTCCGATACCGCTTCGACCGGCCGTTCGTTGCTCGGCTCGTCCGGGCGCGACCATGGTCCCATTGCCGTTGGTGGTACGGTCGTCAGCGATGTGGATACGACAGGCTTGGCCGGGGTATCCACGCAACAGAACGTGTACAACACGACCCTTGCGACGAACATATTTAACATTACCTCGGCGAACAACACCCTGATCGTCAATGACGACGGAGGCACAACGGATAGGACCATTACCCTCTCGACCGGGAGCTATACGGGCGCGCAACTGGCGACCGAAGTGGCGGCCCAGTTGAACGCCAATCGTCATGCGGCCAACACGACGGCCTATACGGTGGACTACGGGTCTGTCACAGCCGGCCGGATCACGATCAATAATCCAGCCGGCAATGCCAATTCGCTCATCATGAGGTTCGGTAATGCCGGCTCCACCGTAGGGCAGATCATGGGATCCGGGGGAGGCACCGTGACGGAGACGGCGGGGGCCTCTGCTTCGACCTTGAATAACGATGCCGGGTATGTCGCATATCTGTCTGGTGCGAACATCGATTTCGACGGGCTTCGCGTCGTGTTGCAGGACGGGACGAGAGGACCGCGCAACGGAGATGTCTTCGCGGTCGCGCAAGCCAGAAGCGTCGTACTCACGAATCAGTCCTATGTCTCAGGCGGCACGATTGTGGCTGAGGGCTTGCGGTTCTCTCTCCGAGACGGAGCGGCGGCTCCGGCAAGCGGCGATCTATTCACCATCCAGACCGGAGTCCAGTATCAGGGCGACGATGGTTTGCAGACGATCGAAGTCGGCGACGGCCAAACGGTCAAAACGAATCAGCCTGGAAATCTGACCTTTACCGGTCCCGCGATCGACCTCTTCGCATCGGTGAAAAATCTGACCGCATCCCTGAACGGGAATTATGTGGGCGGCATTCAGCGAGGCTTGGCCGCGGTCGATGTGGCGGTGGACCAGGTTTCTTCAGTGCAGGGAGAACTCGGCGCATTGGTCAACCGTCTCGTGTCGAACAAAGGAAGTCTCGACGAGACGAAGGTTTTTCTCTCGAATATTCTTTCTACGCACGAGGACGTCGATCTGGTGGAGGCGATTTCTCAGTTGACGCTTCAGCAGCAAGCCATCGAGGCGGCGGGGGCCACGTTGAATCGTATCTTCGAAAGCTCTCTCTTGAAGTACTTGAAGTAAGAGAGGGTTCACTCTCAAGAAAAAATGAAAGAGGCCGATACTCTACTCGATAGGTCAGTGGCATTCGCCAAGGAAGGCAATGATGTTGGTCCTGACGCGCCGGCGTGGAGAAGCGATCACAATTGGCCCCAATATTCGGGTGGTGGTGCTCGACATTAAGGGAGGCCAGATTCGCTTAGGGATCGAGGCGCCATCCACGGTCGAGATCCATCGGGATGAAGTCTGTGTGAGAATTCAAGAAGAAAATCAATCGGCAGCCTGTACCGGGGTGGTCCCTCTGGCTGCGTTCCGGCGTCTCCTGCCCGCAGGGCGCCGCTCAATTGCGTGAGGCTCGATCATGAAGTTTTCGTCGACTCGCTTCGGGGCCTTAGAGGTGTCCGATAGCTCGATCCTGACCTTCCCCTCCGGCATCTTGGGGTTCCCGGATTGGACGAGGTACGTCATTCTCGACCATGGGACCGATGCTCCGTTCAAGTGGCTCCATTGTGTTGAGGAGTCCAGTCTGGCCTTCGTCGTCCTTGACCCCGCATTGTTCCATGCCAATTATCGGGTCGAGATCCCGGATGAAGTGTTGGCGGAAGTGAAGGGAACGGCCGCAGACGGATTGACCCTGGCCGTCATCCTCACCATTCCGTCCGAAGATCCAGGACGGATCACGGCCAACCTGCGCGGGCCGCTCCTCATGAATCCCTCCACCAGGCTCTGTAAGCAGATGGTCCTCTCCGACGACTATGCGACCCGCTATCCGATTTTTGCCATGCCCGCGGCCTGCCAGCCTTCACTGACTGAGTCGCGTTCCGAAGCTATCCCTGTCTAGCAAGTTGTTGATAAAGGCCGCCAGCGGCCTTCTCGCGGCGCGCAGAGGCTCAACGTACTGCCGAGTACGTTGAGCCTCTCCACTTGCTGCGGCCTTTCAGAACAGCCGACTACTAATTTTTATGAATAGTGGTGCTGAAGATATCTGACGATCTGATGAATTCCGAACCTTCAACAGATCATCAGGTCAACAGATTCAAGAATGGCTTCACAACATGCGTGTCACGGGGTCTCTCCTGTCGTCGAATTCTTCGTGTCCGGTGGCGACGCGGTTCGTGCGTTCATCACTTTGACCAGGCGAACCACTGCAACCTCAATCTGGGTATAGATGATGGGGGCATCGAGTAAGGTGCCGAGTCGCCCGAGCGCTTCCAGCCGACCGGCAGCCAGGACAACCTCCGGTGCACAGAGGTTTCCGGCCGTGCCTTTCAAGAGATGTGCAGACTGTTCGATGTCCTGCTGGTTCTGGCTCGCTAAGGCGATGCGGATGTTTTCCAGCATGGATTGATAGCGCTGTAGAAATAAGACGATCAGCTGGTCCAATAATTCACGATCGCCGCCGATATTGCGTAACATCGTGGCGGTGTCGAAAATCATCGGAACTGCGTCAGCGGCAACTGGTGATTCGGGGGAAGGCGTGTTGCCGCTGTCCATGGCTCGTGCAGGCTGGGAGGTATGAATCCACCGCTCGAGCGCACCCTTGAGTTCCTCTTTCCGAATGGGCTTCGTCAAGTAATCGTCCATGCCGGCTGCGAGGCAGCGCTCGCGATCTCCGCTCATGGCGTTGGCTGTCAACGCCATGATCGGAATATGGCATGCCGTAGGGGAGTCGACCGTCGTCGATGCCTGCGCGTCGGCTTCGCGTTGGCGAATGAGTTTGGTCGCGCCGAATCCATCGAGGATCGGCATCTGACAGTCCATCAGGATCGCGGCATAGCCGCCGCGCTCTAAGGCAGCCAATACGTCGCGACCATTCTCGACGACGTCCGATTGGTAGCCGAGTTTTTCTAACATGCGGACGGTCAATTTTTGATTGATAAGATTATCTTCGGCCACCAGGACTCGGGGCAGCGACTTGGTTTCTGCAAGCGTATGCCGCGTGATCAGTGGCGGGGCGGGTGCCGTCGCCGGCATCGTCGTCGGCTGCCCTGTGTTGACAAGACAGGGTAATCCCAGGACGGTTCTCAAACAGTTCGCGAGTTGATCGTGGCGGGCTGGCTTCGTGAGATAGGCCACGAACCCGGCCTGGCGCGCCAATTCCGCATGTCCTCGCTGAACGAGTGACGTAAGGATCACGAGACGGACGAGTGCCCCAACCGGATGGGCCTTTAATTCTTTGGCGAGTTGGAGTCCATCCTTGCCCGGCATCACCATGTCGACGATGGCGACATCGTACGAGATGCCTTGTGCCGTCTGCTGCTCAATCAAGGTCATGGCAGCGGCGGCATCCTGGGCGAGGTCGTCGACCATGCCCCATCCTGTCACGAGGTGATGCAGAATCATCCGGTTCGATTCATTGTCGTCGACGATCAGGACGCGCCGTCCGGCCAACTCTGCAGACGGCACGATGGCTAAGACAGACGTCGTTTGTTTCAGGAACTGCGCCGTGCACCAGAACGTACTGCCCTGTCCCGATTGACTGGTGATTCCGACCTGGCCACCCATTTGCTCGATGAGTTGTTTCGAAATCGCGAGACCCAACCCGGTTCCCCCGTATTTTCTGGACGTCGAGCTATCGGCCTGGGTAAAGGGTTGAAAGAGTCGCGCCTGAACTTCCGGGGGGATGCCGATTCCACTATCGGTGACTTCGAATCGCACGATCACCTTGTCGTCCAGCTCTTGATCGAGGAAGGCTTGAACCGTTACGTCGCCCTGGTCTGTAAATTTGATCGCATTCCCGACGAAGTTCGTGAGGATCTGACGCAGTCGCCCGGGGTCGCCACGCAGCCCGGTCGGGACGGCCGCATGGACCAGGCCGGTGATTTCCAGGCCCTTCGTCTGCGCCCGTTCTGCGAACTGCCCCAGGACATCTTCCACGGTGGTGCGGAGGTTGAAGTCGATACATTCCAGTTCCAGTTTGCCGGCTTCGATTTTGCCGAATTCCAGAATGTCGTTAATCAGGCTCAGGAGGGCTTCGCCGCATTGCCGAATAGTTTCGATGTAGGACTGTTGCTCTTCCGAAGGCTCCGTATCCATCAGCAACCCTGTCATGCCGATCACGCCGTTCATCGGCGTCCGTAATTCATGGCTGACGGTCGCCAGGAACGAGGCCTTCACCTCGGCCGCCTCCTGTGAGTCCTTGAGGGCTTGATCTAATTGGCGATTGCTGTCACGAAGGTGCTGGGATGACTGACGCAGCGCCTCTTCAGCCGCTTTGACGTCGGTCATATCGACGGCATATCCTCTGACCAAGTGCTGCGAGGGGACCGGGCAGAAAATCCATGAGAAATTTGCCTGCGGTAAACAGACCTCTTCTCCGCGTATCTCCTGTCCCGATTCGAGGCAGCGCTGAACCAGCCTCGGAAGCTCACGTGGACAGACGATTGGAAACCCAACGGCATCAAAGCCGAATTGTTGCAGCAACTGCGTCATCGCAGGATTCGCATAGATAAGATTACAGTCGGCGTTCAATTCGATGATAGGCGAGGGGCTTTCTTCCGCCACGCATGCGAGGCGGTCGCAATCGTCCTGCAGCTCTATTTCGTGAGTGAGGTCGCGTATCGTCAAGACCCCGTCGAGATGTCCTTCTCCATCCAGGAAGACATAACTCCATTCGACCGGATGTGATTTCTGTGCCGGGCCTGCGAGTGTCGTCCGGGATGTATGGATGGGGCGGCGAGTAGGAAGAGACTCGCGAATACGTGCCGCAATGGTATGCCCGACGGATCCTGGTTGCTGTTGCCAGATGTCCTGTATCGGTTTCGCGGTGCAAAAATCGGCTGAATAGCCCAGGAGGCGAGCGGCCTCAGCGTTGACCGAGAGGATCTGGAGGTGACGATCGAGCTGGACGACCCCGATGGGGAGGGTATCCAAGAGGCCCTGATCGATCGGGCTGTGAGACGTGGAAGGTGAGGACTGAGGCGCCCCCTTTGCCTTCCTCGTCGTTGACTGCTTCATCATGCCGCCTCCGGTTCAACAGTCTCAAGAAACAGGGCCACATTCACTCGTTCCTGAAGAGGATCCATGACCTTTGTGATGGACCTCGCTGAAGCGCCGACTGCCTGGGCGCCAAGGTCGACGAGAATCGGAGTGAAATAGGATTCGCCCTGCGCGCCCATGATCACTTTGATGATCGGCTTGAGCCGCTGTGTGGGATTCATTCCCACGACCACCGCCTGTTCTGTTGTGTTCAACTGGACCAGACTGCCGATCGGGTAGACGCCCAGACTGCCGATCATGGCCTGGATCAATTCTTTGGCATATTGTCCGGTATCCCCAAGTCGAAACAGCTGTCGGATTGCATCATGCGGCAACATCGCCGGGCGTCCTCCACGGCGGCTCACCATGCCGTCATAGGCATCGACCAGGCCGACCAGCTGTGCCAAGACCGAGAGGGAGTCTCCCTGGAGTTTGTGCGGGAAGCCGCTGCCATCGCTTCGCTCATGATGTTCGGCGACGATTCGAACGACTGCGTCACGGTCTTCTTTCGCCTCTCGTAAGATCGCCTGTCCCAGCGCAGGATGTTGTTGCATCACCGTCCGTTCCTGCTCCGTGAGGTCATGATTTTTTCGGTACAGATTCCTGGGCAATCGGACATAGCCGATATCGTGGAGCAACGCGCCGGCGCCGAGCGCCTCCATCTCACCCTCCGGTATCCCATAGGTTTGCGCGACGATGAGGGCGAGGGTGCAGACATCAAGGGCATGTGACGCCAACGTGCGATCAAACCGTTTCATTTTCTGGAGAAAGAGAAGACTGAGCATCCCGGAGCTGTCATCCAGGACCCGTGAGAGCACATTCGAGACGACCAGTCGCAAGGTGGCTGGGCGAGGGACGATACCTGCTTCCAACTCTTCAAACATTCGCTCCATCGAGGTGATGGATTCGGTGTAGGTCTTCTGTGCCTCCGCAGCTTGTATGGTGGCTTGCCCTGGATGCAGTTGTTTCTGTGGGTCAGGGGAGCGTGCCTGAGCAGGTTGTCCTTCTGTGCCAGGGGCGAGCGGTGCCGTGTCCTCTGATGATGGGGCAGACAGTCCCGCAGGGCTCGGCTGGGTAGAGGCGGTTGACTGCTCCGCATTCGAGGACAGTGAGGTTCCCTGATTGCCAGGTGAGTCCTGTGTTTTCGTCGGCGGTGAGGAGCGTTCTGTGGTCCCAGCCACGTGACCAGCGATCGGTTGCTCGGTTGTAGAGGGTGGAGTATGGCCTGTCGAATCAGACGGCTGTAGCCGGTCCGTAGGGTGGGCTGCATTGTTGAGTCGAAGCACCTCTATTGAGGTTGTGCCCGTTGCGGACGTCTCTTTGCCGTCTGTCTGCTCCTGTATGTCGGGTGACGGAGGTCTTTCTCCGGGAGGCAGAGGCTCCAGATCGAGACCCTGGCTTGGGTCGATCTTCAGCTTTCGGACTCCGCATTGTCTGAGCAGCTGGATGTCCTCAATATGGCGGATGAGGCGTTTATGAATAAGAAAAGGGGTCCGGTACCAGGGCTGGTCCATCTCGACGATAAACATGCCGGGTTTGAGTTGGTCGATCGTAATCGTTTTCACTGGTGTCCTGTACAAGGCCTACGGATGTTGAGTGCCGGATTGTCGGACCCGACAGTTGCGTGAACCGGGTCGTGAGCACGAGAGCCTGCCCATTGTGCTATCGGCATCCATTGAGCAGGACTTGATCTCAGTGAAGGAAATTCCAGCTCAACCTACGATGGCGTAGGCCCATCTGTGACCTCAAGATTCTGGCTGTGGCACCGATAGAGTTCATCAGAGCCCGTTGCTCTTCGATGAGACGCGGTGCCTCCGCTGTCCCTTATTCTCAAGAGGACTATGCGAAAACGGATACCTATTGATCAGCTGAAAATCGGCATGAAGGTCGAGAAACTCGACCGTTCCTGGTTGGCGACCCCGTTCTTGCGCAACCGGTTTACGATCACGTCTTCGGAACAAATTGCCAAACTCTATGCCAGTGGCGTCCAGCAACTCGATGTCGAGACGGACGATGCCGTCCCAGAGTCCAGCTCGATTATCTCAGCGATGGACGCGGAGGCTGAAATCATGCAGCCGACCGCTCCCCCCCCGGATCCAGAACCATCGCCCGTTCCCTTCGCCGAGGAGTTACCTGCCGCCAAACAGGCGTACAGCGCAGCGAAAGGAATCATTCAGCAGTCGATGGATGATGTCCGGATGGGTCGCGCGCTGAATATGGAGGCGGTGAGTGAGGTGGTCGGAAGTATGGCCGACAGTATCCTGCGCAGCCATGACGCACTCACCAGTTTGAGCCGCCTTAAACAGTTCGATGAGTACACCTTCTTCCATTCCGTCAACACCTCCATCCTGGCCCTCTCGGTCGGAAAACATGTCGGGTATGGCCGTGAGGCATTGATGCAGTTGGGGACCGGCATGCTCTTGCACGACATCGGGAAAACGCTGATCCCGCTCGAGATTTTGAACAAGCCTGGGCGCTATGAGGCCGGCGAGTTCGAGATCATGAAGCATCATGTGCTGCGCGGGGCAGAGATCCTGTCGAATACCACCGGCCTCAGCGATGTCTTCCTGAAACCCACCCTGGAGCATCATGAGCGGGTGGATGGGACCGGGTATCCTCATCGGCGGGCCAAAACCGACCTCAGCGAATTCGGCCTCATTGCCGCCATTGTGGACATCTACGATGCCGTGACGAGCGATCGCTGCTATCATAAAGGGAAAACGCCGCACGATACGCTGCAGCTGCTCTATCAATTGGGGACGAAGGGCCATGTGGATGGCGCGCTGGTTCAGCAGTTCGTCCAGGTCGTGGGGGTCTATCCCGTTGGGTCCTGCGTCTCCCTCAGCACGGGCGAAACGGCGATCGTGAAGCAAGTCAATCACCACGATTCACTTCAACCGGTCGTCCTGTTGGTCACGGATGAAGCCGGACACCGGCGATCACCTGCTCTCGACCTTGATCTCTCCGCGCAGACTTGCCAGCCGAAGCGGACGATCGCGTTAATCCTCGATCCAACCACGGTGGGGATCGATCCCTGCCATTATCTTGACAAGGACCCCACATGACGGAACAGGAATATAGCCCCTCACGTTCGTCGATTCTCATGGTCGGATTACCCCTCCAGCTGGTGATCGGGTCCGATCAGGGGAAAGTCAATTGCGGATCCACATTGCTGGGCTGGAAAGAGCGGGCCTGGCTGATTTGCGAATGGCCGTTTCATTTTGGCCAAGCCGTTCCCTGCGAACCGGGCACCAAGTGTCTCGTGCGGTATCTGGTAGACGGCAAGCTCATCGGCTATGAAAGCGAGGTTCGCACCACCCAGACCTCTCCCGTTCCACTCCTGTATCTTGCATTTCCTCAAACCGTGGAGGAGATCCACCTTCGTAAGTCTGTGCGCGTGCCCAGCAACGAACCGCTCCTCCTGGTCCGTGTCGATGGCGGGGGAATGGTCTATGCCGATTCCAGCGGGAACCCGACGATGGGCGGCCTCGTACAGGACCTCAGTGTGTCCGGCTGTCGAGTGGTCTTTCAACAGTCGCATCCGAACTTGCAACAGGGGTCCAGCGTTCAGCTGGAATTCGAGCTGATCGGCATCGGACATGTGAGTGACCTCAGCGGCGTGATTAAGAATGTGACTGAGCAGGGGAATACCAAGTCCGTCGGTATCGAGTTTCGTTTCAATGGGAAGGAATGTATCGAGTATCGCGGATGGGGAGGCAGCGTGCAAAAAGCCATCGAGTATGCGGTACTGCAAAAGGATCATATGCTTGGCGTGCCACCTGGTCCGGTAACGTTTGAATCGACCTAGCCCGCCCGTAGCTTGGCCATAGACGATAGCCGATACGACCATCGTCAGATTTGACAGAGTTGTCATTTTCCCCCCTGTGCCTTGCCTCCCATCCTGGAATCATCTTGCCACTTCATCGGCAACTCTTGCCTAGCACGAGAGACTGCGCGGCGGCTATTTCGAGAAAAATCTCTCAATATCCAGGCATTCATCAGATATTCCCTGCGGCACGCGAATTGAATTCTTCGTCCATGTCTCCTGACTGTACCTATCCATAGCCGTGGTAGGCGAGGGACTCAAGTTTTGATCCGGCTTGTCGATAGAGTAATCACTCACTGTATGAATGGTGCATTTTGGCAAAAACCGTAGAGAGCTTTTACAGACCCACCCCCGCGAGGCGAGAACTGCTGGCCTTATGGTCATTGGTGGAAACCGAGCAGATCAGCCAACAGGAACTGGGCAAACAAATCGGCGTCAGTAGCGCCATGGCGCATAACTACGTACAGGCCCTGGTGGACCATGGCTATGTCATGACGAGCGGCGAGACGAATCGAAGCATGCGATACCTCGTGACAGCCACCGGCCGCACCAGGTTAGCGACGTTGATGCGGGAGTATGCGAGTGAGATTGCGCGCATGTATTCGATCGCCAAAACCGAAGTCGAGAAGCGGCTCCATCAACTCTGGAAAGAAGGCATTCAAGCGGTCGTGGTCTTCGGGGCTGCGGAGACAGGCGAGTTGATCTATAGCGCCGTGAAATCCACGCCCATGCGTATCGTCGGCTGGGTGGATAACGATGTGGCCAAACATCAGCAACGATTCGGAGAATTGACCGTATGCCCACCCGACAGTATTGAATCATGCCGGCCGGACGCGGTGCTCATTGCGTCATCCGGTCAGACTGACGACATCCATTGGCAGCTTCGCCATCTCTCCAAGAAAGGAATCGCCGTTGTCACCCTTTGAACCCACACAGCCGCAGTATCGCGCAGGGATCATTGGCTTAGGCCAGATCGGCAATCTGTTCGATGAGGATCTCAAGCGCAAGGAGATCTGGAGTCATACGGGTGCGTACCTGGCGCTGCCGGATGTGGTGCTGGCGGCAGGCGCCGATTCAGATGCCGGGCGGAGGAACAGCTTCCTCAAACGGAGTGCAGGCGCCAAGGCCTACCATGACTATCGGGACATGTTGAAAGCGGAGCGCTTGGATGTTGTGAGTGTCTGCACTCCGACTGCGCTGCATCATGAGATGGTTCTTGCTGCGGTGCATGCCGGGGTCCGCGCGGTCTTTTGTGAAAAACCCTTGGCGGCGACACCGGAACAGGCAGCGGAGATGGTCGAGATCTGTCAATCCGCCGGGGTGTCGTTAGCCGTCAACCATACGAGGCGTTGGGAACCGATCTATGTGCGAGCGAAACAGCTGGTGGAGGAGGGCGCGATCGGTCGCATCGAAGCGATCGTCGGGTACTACCCTGGAAAAGTCTTCACGATGGGCACGCATCTCTTCGATCTCATGCGGTTCTTCGGTGGAGACGTCCAATGGGTCTGTGGGCAGTCGTGGAACGCGACCATGGCGTCGGACGAAGAGGGGAGTCTGTCCGGGCAACTGCAGTTTTGCTCAGGCGCCACTGGCTCCATCATTTCCGGCTGGGACCGGACCAACCATGTATTTGAACTGGATCTTGTCGGCAGCGCCGGACGGTTGCGCCTGTCCGGAGATGGAGCGGCGATAGATCTGTGGCGATTCAAAGAGAGTCCTCGCTATTCCGGTTATCGAGAGCTGGCGAAGGACGACGAGATCGGGCGGACGAGCGAGGGGAGCCACCCGCTCGTGAGTCGGCTCGTGACCGCGATGCGCGACGTCATTGACTGTATCGGCAATGGACAACGACCGGCATGCAGCGGGCCGGACGGCCTTGCGGCAGTGGATATTGCCTGCGCGCTTCGCGAGTCGGTGGCGCAGGGCAACAGCCGCGTGGAGTTGCCTCTCGTGAACTCAGTATCGATCTGTCGAACGTAAGGAGGAGACACCAGTGAAGAGTACCGCCACAGCCAGCAAGTTAGCGATCCTGGGAGGGGCGCCGGTCCGCAGCAAGCCTTTTCCTCCATACCCCACCATCGGGGATGAAGAAAAGAAAGCGGTGATGGAGGTCATGGACTCTGGACACCTGTCGAGTTTCTCTGCCAGCCGGCAGGGCTTCTTGGGTGGTGAACGGGTGCAAGCCTTCGAGGCGGCCTTTGCGGCCTATCATGCGATGACCTTCGGCGTCGCCTTCAACTCGGCGACATCCGGTCTGCATGCCGCCGTGGCTGCCTGTGGCGCTGGCCCCGGCGACGAAGTCATCGTGCCGCCCTATACATTTACGGCCACCGCGACTGCGGTGTTGCACCACAATGCCATTCCCGTGTTTGCCGACGTCGATCCGGTCACGTTTTGTATGGACCCCCGCTCGTTCGAGGCGGCGATCACGCCGCGTACCAAAGCCGTTATTCCCGTACATCTGTTGGGCCACCCGGCAGAGATGGACCAGATCATGGCGATCGCGCGCAAGCACAACCTGAAAGTAATCGAGGATTGCGCGCAGGCGCCTGGGGCGAAGTACAAGGGCCGCCTGGTCGGGACCATGGGGGATTGCGCCGTGTTCAGCTTCCAGGAAAGCAAGAACATGATGACCGGAGAAGGCGGAATGCTCATCACGAACGATCCTGAACTGGCCGAACAGTCGCGCATGGTACGGAACCATGGAGAGACCGTGATTGCCGGGGAGGCTCGCAAATATCTGGCGCAGACGATCGGGTGGAATTACCGCATGACGGAAATCGAGGCGGCGATCGGGCTGGTTCAATTGAAGAAGCTGGATGGCCTGAACGACCATCGGCGGATGTTGGCCCGCTATCTGCTCGATCGGCTTCCGGTGGTGGCGGGACTCCGCTATCCGGTCGAACCGTCACAGACCCATCACGTCTATCACGTATTCGGCATGACCTACGATGAACAGCGGATCGGTATTCCCCGGCAACGATTTATCCAGGCGCTCGTCGCCGAAGGCATTCCTGCCGGGTCCGGTTATCCCAGGCCGCTCTATCACAATCCCTTGTTCCAAGAGCGGATGGCTTACGGCAAACAGGGCTGCCCCTTCACCTGCCATCTCTATCAAGGGACCGTGTCCTATGCCAAGGGGCTCTGTCCCGTCGCCGAAGACCTCTGTGCCCAATCGGCGCTCTGGACCTTCGTCGTGCGTCCGCCCGCGACGACCGCGGACATGGACGACATCATCCATGCGTTTGAGAAAGTGGTCGAATCCATCCCCGAACTGAAGGAGCAGAGTCATGAAGCGACGATCTAGCGAATCACAGGGAGTGATTGGTGTCATTCATGCGCGAGGAGGTTCCAAGCGTATTCCCCTGAAGAACATCAAGATGCTCGCCGGGCGGCCGCTGATTTCCTACATGGTGGAGGCGGCGGTCGAGAGCCGGTTGCTCGACCGTGTGATCGTTTCGACGGACCATCCGGAGATTGCGCGAATCGCGCGCGAGTACGGGGCGGAGGTCCCCTTCATGCGGCCCGCCGATTTGTCGGAAGACGTGGCCTCCGAACTGGTGACGCAGCATGCCGTGCAGTTTGTCGAGGCGCAGGGCTACCAGGTCAAGATCGCCTTGACGATGCAGCCGACGACGCCCTTTTGCACGAGTGAGGATATCGATGCCTGTATCGCCAAGATGCTGGAGACGGATCTGGACACGGTGCTGACGGTCTGTGAGGTGCATGAACGGCCTGAATGGATGTACCGGCTCAACGGGGTGCTGGCCGTGCCGTTCACCGGCACTCTGGTCCAGGGAGACGCCGGGATCAGTCAAAAACTGCCGAAGCTCTACATCCCGAATGGCGCGGTCTGGGCGACGAGACGGGCGGTCCTGATGGACCAGAATCTCATTACCGGGCCCCATAGCGGGATGGTGATCATGTCGCGGGAGCGGTCGGTCGATATCGACGAACCGGTGGACTTTGTGACGGCAGAAGCAATGGCAAACGAACTGATGAAAGTGAGGGCCTAGATCATGGCGAAATTGATCGGCAACTATACCGTACCGGGACAAGAGGCAGCGAACGCGAAGCCGGGCCAGGCTGATGCGACCGAGCGTGAGAAGGCCGAAGGCGCGCATCAGGCGCAGGTATCCGAGTTCGAGCGCCGCGCGATGGGAAAGCTCGGCGGCAGCATCGCCTTCGTCATGAAGGGCAAGAACGTGCTCTGGACTGGAGATAAGGCGGCAAGCTCAAGCAAGGGGACCGGCAATGAAAAGTAGTCTGGATCGAGCCTGCATGGATCTCGTGGCCCAAGCGACGTTTCAGAAGACGGCGGAGATCGGCTTTGCCCATGCGAAGCAGAACCTGCCTTATATGAAGCAGACGGTTCTGGATTTACCGCCCAGCAGTCCTGAGAAGGGCACATCGGCGATCAGCATGGCGGCAGGACCGAGCTTGCATCGGCGCGAAACCATCCAGAAGATCAAGCAACTCAACTACCGCGGCACGCTGGTCGTCGCCGATGGGGCGATGGGCCATTGCCTCCGAAACGGAGTGATTCCCGATTATGTCGTCTGCGTCGATCCCCACCCGACCTGGATCATCCGGTGGTTTGGAGATCCGGATCTGGCCAAGCGGGCGGACGACGATTACTTTCGCCGGCAGGATCTGGATCCGGCGCTGAATACCAAAGAGCGTGAGCGTAACGATGAATTGATCCGGCTGGTCAATGAACATGGCCACAAGATCAAGGTCATCATGGCGACCTGTGTGGCGCCGAACGTGGTAGCCCGTTGCCGCGAAGCAGGGATGCCGCTCTATTGGTGGAATCCGATCTGCGACGACTACGATGCGCCGGACAGCCATACCAGGCGTCTCTACGATTTGACGGGCATGCCCTGCATGGTGACCGGTGGCAACGGCGGCGCGTCCGCGTGGATTTTCGCCAACGCCATTTTAGAGAAGTCTCCCGTGGCCTTCGTGGGCATGGACCTCGGTTATGCCCCAGGTACGCCGCTGTCCAAGACCCAGTACTACCATGAGTTGATCAAGTTCTATCCGAAAGATCGCCTGAACGAAGCCTACATCGAGATCCATAATCCCTACCTCAACGAAACCTGGTACACCGACCCGACCTATTACTGGTATCGGCAATGTTTTCTGGATGTGGTGAAGCAATCGGGATGGACTGCCTATAACTGCACGGAAGGCGGCACGTTGATCGGCGAAGGTATCGAATGGATGGCGCTGGATCAGTTCATCAAGGAACAGCAGGGAAGCTGTCAGCTCTCAGCCGTCAGCTGAAAGAAGGCTGAAGGCTGAAGGTGGAAAGCTAAGGAGAAGCATATGGCCAAAGTTCTGATTATCAATCCCGTGATTCGCGCCGAAGACGATCCCCGGCATGTGCCCTATGGGTTGGCACTGATCGCCGCGGTGGCGAATCGGGAAGGACATGAGATCCAGGTGTTCGACGCCAACGGCTGGCGTCCGACCGACGAAGAACTGATCGATGCCATCAAAGCGGATAGTTGGGATGCGATTGCCACCGGCGGCATCACGACCGCCTATGGCTACATGAAGAAGAGCGTGGAGTTGGCTAAGCAGTATGCGCCCAATGCGCTCATTCTGATGGGCGGCGGCGCCTTGACCGCCATGCCTCGTGACATCATGGGGTTTTGTCCTCAAGTCGATATCGGAGGCGTCGGGGAGGGTGTGATCACCTTCCCGGAGATCCTGAAAAAGATCGACGAAGGCCGGGACCGGACGAGCGATTGGTCCGATGTCCAGGGTATCATCTGGCGCAACGAACAGGGCGAGATCAAGCTCAATGAAGAACGGCCGCTGCTTCAAGATATCGACAGCTTGCCATTCCCGATGTACGAACTGTTTCCGCTCGACATCTACTTCAAGAACTCCTGCATTCTCTTGTCGGAAGAAGCGATGCTGGCGAAGCGGCGGCTGGACATCAATATGTCCTACGGTTGCTCCCTTATCTGCAAGTTCTGCTTCCATCTCGGGCTGACCGGCGACATGAAATATACGGATCAGGAGCAGGCGGATGGCGGCGACGTCGTGTTCAACAACGACCGCAATATCCGCTGGCATAGCCCTGAGTTCGTGGTCCGGCAAGTGAAGTATATGAAGGACCGTTTCAACGTTGATTTCGTCTCGTTCCTCGACGAGAACCTCATGACCATGCATGTGTCGACGAAGAAGAAGTGGCTGTTCGAGATCTGCGACCTCTGGATCAAGGCCGGGCTCCAGCCGACCTGTGTGAGGGACGGCGTACCCCATGATCCCAAGACCTGCGACGGCGTCCATTGGGGCGGGACCAGCCATGCGACGCTGGCCTATCCGGAGGTGTTGCAGGCCATGCACAAGGCAGGCTGTACCTATCTGGATTATGGTTTGGAATCGTTTTCTGACCGCGTACTCAAGACGATCGGCAAGGGTGCGACGGTCAAGACGAATGAACGTTGTTTGAAGATTACGATGGAAGCCGGTATCAGACCGATTCCCAACCAGATCGTCGGCTTCCCCGATGAGTTCTTCGACAGCCTCTATGACAACATGGCCTTTTGGGACCGGATCGGCATCATGGTCAAGCCGTTCTTTGCGACGCCCTATCCAGGGTCCGAGTGGTACTACACCTACAAGGACAGGATTTTGGAACAGTACGGGGGCAGCTTGGAGGCCTTCATCCTGGATGTCGGGGATGCCACGAAGATTACGGCGGTGATCTGCCATAACTTCAATGCGGTCGAATTACTCGGACTTCGTGAATTGATGCTCCAGCACGACGTCAAGCGAATCAAAGAATACGAGGTCTACTGGCGCTCTATTCATGGCGAACCCAAGTTTGCCAAGGAAGTGTTGGCAGCCAAGGCGAAAGGCGAAGCGGCTCCGCCACTGATACAGCTCGTGCAACTGGAACGGAAACTGGTCACGGCAGCGTAGGAGGCATCTATGACAACCGTATGTAGGACGAAATTGCAGAGCATCAGAATCGGTGGGCGTGAAATCGGAGATGGCCAGCCGCCGTTCGTCATTGCCGAAGTCGGCATCAATCATAACGGAGACGTGAACCTGGCCAAGCAGATGGTGCATGCGGCGAAAGAGGCCGGCGCGCACTGCATCAAGTTCCAAACACATCTTACCGGTAAGGAGATGATCCACACGCAGATGACGCCCGGCGCCATCAGCAAGGAACCGCTGTGGGACATCATCCAGCGTTGTGAATTGACGGCGGTGGAGGAACGGGCGGTGAAGCGGCTCTGCGACGAGGTGGGGATCCTGTTCCTGTCCACTCCATTTTCACGGGAGGCGGCCGATCAACTGGAGGAATTGGGGATTCCGGCCTACAAAATCGGCTCAGGCGAGATCACGAATCTTCCGCTCATCGAACATGTCGCGAAGAAGGGGCTGCCGATGATCGTCTCGACCGGCATGACCGAGTTGGACGAGATTGCAGAGACGGTGAATCTCATCGAGCGCTACGACGTGCCGTTGATCCTGTTGCAATGCACCTCCACCTATCCGACGGCCTATGCGGATGTGAAGTTGGGGGCCATCCAGGTGTTGCGAGAACGGTTCGGCGTGCCGGTCGGCCTTTCCGATCATTCGGTCGGTATCTACACCGCGCTCGGCGCAGTGGCGAAAGGCGCCTGCGTGCTGGAGAAGCATTTCACGACCAGCCGTCAGTTGCCGGGGCCTGATCAGGGCCTCTCCCTCGAACCGCATGAACTGAGAGAACTCGTGAAGGGGGCGGATGCCGTCTATCAGGCTCTCGGCTCAGAGAAAGCCATCTTGGGCAAGGAGCGTCCGGTGCTGGGATTCGCCCGTGCTTCTGTCGTCGTCATCAAACCGGTCGCCGTCGGGGAACGGTTCACGGGAGACAATCTCTGGGTCAAGCGTCCCGCAGACGGGGAGATCCCCGCGCGTGAGTATAAAAAACTGCTCGGTCGGGTTGCGAAGGTGTCGATGCAACCGGATCACCAGATCAAGTGGAACGAAGTCGGGTGATAGAGACTGATGATCTTCTGTGCTCGCGCAACGCGCGCCCTCGGAAGGGCCTCGTTGCACGCGCGCAGTCGAAGATCCATCAGTCCCCATCACTAAAAGGGTAGTAAGCGAGTTTGGAGGGAGCATCTGTATGCGTACCATCGCTATTGTCACCGAACGCCGTGCGGACTACAGCCGGTTCAAGCCGATTCTTGAGTTGATCCGAGAGGACCCGGATCTCGATTACAAACTGATCGTGACCGGCATCTCTTTGATGGCGGAGCATGGCCGCGACATTGACGTAATCAAGCGGGACGGCTTTACCATTGAAGCGACGATCCCGATGTTTCTGGACCAGGCGCCGGACACAGGGGCAGAGATGACCAGGGCTATCGGTCGGGTGCTTCCCGGGTTGGTCGATCTGTTCGAGCGGCTCCGCCCGGACATCATCCTGTCGGGATTTGATATCGGAGCCAATTTTGCGGCAACCGTGGCCGGCGCGCACATGAACATCCCGGTGGCCCATATTCAAGGCGGAGAAGTCACGGGCAGCATCGACGAGTCGCTTCGTCATGCCATGTCGAAATTCGCCCATCTGCATTTTCCCGCCACAGAGGACGCGGCTCAGCGTTTGATCCGTATGGGAGAACATCCGAAATCTGTCTTCGTCGTCGGTTGCCCTTCCTTGGATGTGGTCTTGCACACGCCCGTCGTCTCCAAGTCTGAGGTGCTAGCAGCTCATGGGCTCGATCCGGAACAGCCCTATGTCGTCATCCTGCAGCATCCGGTCACGACGGAAGTTATGCAGGCGGGAGAGCAGATCCAGGAGACCCTGGCTGCCGTGCAAGAGATGCGGATCCAAGGCGTGCTCATCTATCCGAATAACGATGCCGGCGCACAACAGATCATCCAGCACATCAAGCAGAGCCGCATCGCCGTCGTGCGCAGTCTGCCTCCTGAGGGGTTCGTGAATCTGGTCAGGTATGCGGCGGCGCTCGTCGGGAACTCCAGCAGCGGGATCCACGAAACCGCGAGCCTGGGTGTGCCGACCGTGAACATCGGCAGCAGGCAGCAGGGGCGTGAACGGCCCTGTAACGTCTTGGATGCGGGCAATGACCGCGAGGCCATTAAACAGGCGCTGGATGTGGCCCTCTACGACGACGCCTTCAAGGCCAAGGTTGCAGAACGGGTGAATCCCTATGGTGATGGCCATTCGGCAGAACGCATTGTTCGTATTTTAAAGACCGTATCGCTGGATAACCTCATTCAGAAAAGGTTTTACGATGGCGAACCAGACTATCGCAGTGATCGGGGGGACAGGATTTATCGGCAGGCATGTGCTTGAAGCCCTGACCGCGCAGCCGGTCAGAGCGCTCGTGCATCGCACCCAGCCCTCATGGCTGAAGGGTCTTGACCATGTCGAGTCGATACAAGGGGACATCTTCGATCCCGCAGCGCTCGATGGTCTCTTGCACGGCTGTGAGGTGATGATCAATCTGACCGGGCAAGTCGAAGGTCCGGTGGATCGGTATCTGGACGTCAACGTGAGAGGGACGCTCAATCTGGCACAGGCCTGTCTTCGGCAGGGTGTGCCGCGCGTGATCCATGCCTCCTCCGCGCTTGTGTATGGCGATGTCCTCAATGCCACGGAAGAGAGTCCCTGTCACCCCTTCTCCCCCTACGCCACCATGAAATGTGCGGCGGAAGACATCCTCTGCTCGCTGCTCAGTCCGACGACAGAGGTGATGTGTTTCAGACTGTCGAACGTGTATGGCCCGGCTCAGACCAAGGGATTGATTCCCTATCTCTTGAACTGTATCCGCAACCGGCAACGCATCTCCATCGATGCCGATGGGGCGCAAACCAGAGACTTTGTCTATGTGAAGGATGTGGCTGCGGCGTTTACGAAGGCCCTGACGGTGCCTCACTGGGTCGACCGCGTCAACATCGGATCAGGCGTGCCCACCAGCGTGATTACGCTCTTGCGCCATATTGAAGAAGTGCTGGAGCTTCCCGCCGTCGGACAATATTGCCCGGAACATACAGGCGGTGAGCGGCGCAATACGGTATCAATCGAGCGGGCGGTGGCTTTGTTGGCCTGGAAGGCCACGACCACGTTGGATGAAGGATTGCGCGCAATCCTTCGTGCGCAGACGCTCACCGTTCATCATGAGGTGGCGGCATGAGGCAGTTCATCGAAGGTAAGACCATTCTCGTGACCGGGGGGACCGGTTCCATCGGGTCTGAGATCGTGCGACAACTTCTTACCTACGATCCCAAGATGGTCCGGGTGTTGTCCCGCAGCGAGCACATGCAATATCAGTTGATCCAGGAACTGGGCCGTTTGCCGAACCTCGTCTGTTTCATCGGGGATGTGCGAGACCCCGAACGGTTGAACCGCGCGTCGGTCGAAGCGGACGTCATTTTTCACGTCGCCGCGATGAAACATGTGCCCCTCTGTGAGTTCAACGCCTTCGAGGCCATCGAGTCCAACGTCATCGGCGCGCAGAACGTCATTAACGCCGCCATCACGAATAAAGTGAAACAGGTCATTGCGATCAGCACGGACAAGGCCGTGAATCCGATGAACGTGATGGGCGCGACCAAATTGCTGGCGGAAAAACTATTCACGAGCGCGCACCACTATGCCGGTGTCAGCGGGACCAAATTCGCCTGTGTCCGGTTCGGCAACGTGTTGGGGTCCCGTGGCTCCGTCGTACCAGCCTGGATCGACCAGATCGTCAAAGGCCAGCCGGTGACGATTACCGATCCGGATATGACTCGCTTCTTCTTGTCGATTCCGCAAGCCGTGAGTCTGGTTTTCAAGGCGATGAACCGCATGGTCGGAGGGGAGATTTTCATCTTGAAGATGCCGGTGTTGCGTATGGGGGACCTGGCTGAGGCGGTCATTCAACATTTTTCGCCAGATCAGGGCTTCGATCCCGCGGCCGTCGAACGAAAGATCGTGGGGATCAGGCCTGGAGAAAAGATGTACGAACTCCTCATGACGGAAGATGAATCGTCGATCGCCTTGGAGGTGGACGAGATGTTCATCATCCCGCCGCACATCGAAATCCCCCATCGAGGCCTGAAGCGCCGCACCTATGAAGGCGCCCAACCGGCACCGACGGCCGGATACGACTCCCGGCGCGATCTCCCTTTGGGGCGGCGGTCGATTCTCCAAATGTTGCAAACAGTATTTCCCGAAAGAGTCAGGCGTCCGAGCCCCCATCGTGCCGCCCTCACGGCATAGTCTTATCGAAAGGATTCTCCCATGAGCTTCCTCGAACAGAACCTCGCCATCATGGACACTCGCGATCCTGAGTTGGCGGCGCTCATGCGCAGCGACCTCGATTGCAGCCATATCGAAGTTGTTCCGTCCCATCAGCCTGAGGTGATGACTGCGAGGGTCACGCGGCCATCCGGTGAACAGGTCCTGCTCCATAACATCGAAGACCCGATCGGCAGCGCCGTCCGCTCGGCTGAAAAGCAGGAAATGAAAGCTGCGAATGGGTCGATCCTGCTCGGGTTCGGGCTGGGATACTTGGCCATGGAGCTGGCGAAGAAGGTAGAAAAGAAACATCCGATCATCATCTGCGAAGCGGACCCGGCTATGCTGAAAATCGCGTTGACACAGACGGATCTCACCACGGTGTTGGAATCGGATTACATCCGAATTCTGGTCGACGCTGAGATCGATCTGCCAAGCTGGATTCATAGACTGTCGGTCAAGTTTATGACCGCCAAGGTCGACGTGATTTCCTATGGCCCTTCCATTCGACTCTATCCTGACATCTACGAGAGGCTGACGCAGATTGCGCACAAGGAATCGATGGCGATCGTGTTGAACCGGAACACGACCCTGAAGGCCGGAGCGCGCATGATGGAAAATGTCCTGTTGAATTTCCCTGATGTCTTGCGGTCGTCCGGCGTCAAGCAGCTGGAGAACTTATTCCAGGGGAGACCGGCGGTGCTGGTCGCGGCTGGTCCCTCGCTGGAAAAGAATATTCATCTGCTTCGAGAGTTGCAGGGGCGGGCGGTGATCATTGCGGTCGATACGGCGCTGCGGCTACTGCTGCCGTTGGGCATCAAGCCGGATATCGTGACCACGATCGATTTCAATCAGGTGAATTTTCAAAAGTTCGCCAACGTGCCGATCGATCAGGATATCTCGCTCGTCTATCACCCTGGAGGTTATTACGAAAGTATTCGTGCCTTTCAGGGGCCACGGTTCACCTCGTCATGGGTGCCGAACCGGATCCCTGCATGGCTCATGCAGTATCTGGAGGGTAAGGGGGCCCTCTCGTGCGGCACGACGGTGGCGCATATGTCGTTCTTCCTTGCGCGGCATATGGGATGCGACCCGATTGTGTTCATCGGGCAGGATCTGGCCTTTCCGAAGAATCAGGTGCACGCGAGCGACCTGTCCCTGTGGGATATCAATACCACTGAGATGGACACCATTGAGGACATCTTCGGTGAACCGGTCGGCAGCATGACCTCCTTCAAACATGCCATCTACTATTTTGAGAAGGCCTTCAAGGAGACTCAGGCGACCATTATCGACGCGACCGAAGCCGGAGCGAAAAAGCAGGGTGCCCGTCCCATGCGTTTACGCGAGGTCATTGACGAATACTGCAACCTCCCTCCGTTGAACATCAAGGGGATGTTGCGGGACGCAGCCAGGACGGTGGAGAGTGCGCGAACGGCGGAGTTGCTGAGGGAGACGGACTTCATTAGTTCGGAGCTTGGTTGCATCACGAAGGAATGCCGGGACGTCGTATCGGTGTCGAGGAAGTTAAAGGTCAAAATCGATAAAGGCGAGATGGAGGATGAACAGTTCTGCAGGCTCTCGGAGACGGCCGAACGGCTCACTCAACAGATGGACAGCCATGGACGGGCTCTCTATCTCATGGGGGAGCAGAACTATGCGCTGGAGCTGTACATGATGCAGCATGATGTGGAGACGATCGACGAGATTGAGGACACAGATCAGAAGATTACAAAACAGGTGGAGCGAGCCGCGGTGTACTACCCCAGTGTCGCCCGTGCCGCAGCGAATTTTAAAAAGCCGCTCGATCGGTTGATTGATCGTCTGAAGCGTGCCCATGAGTTGGCGCTGCAGCCGCTTGGTTCCGATGCGACAGCGGAAGATTGGTATCAGCGTGGACTTGCCTACGGCAAGATCGATTACGGGAGAGAGGCGCTTCAGTCCGTTCAGGAGGCCTTGGCGCGCAATTCCGATCATGTGCCGACCTTAAAGTTTGCCGCACGTCTGTTCCTGGACGGCAATCGGACGGGTGAGGCCCTCGCCATATTAGAGCGGTTGAGAGGGCTCGTGCGTACCGATCGTAAGCTGGATGGATTGGTGCGAGATGCACAGGCGAAGCACCAGGCTTGGGAGGCACGCACGGCTCGTTTGAAAGCAGAGTTCGAAGGGAAGGTCCGAACAGAATCCCTTGAAGAGGCCGGATGGTTCTATTACCGGACGAAAGATTATCGGCGGGCTGTTTCCCTGTTAGCGCAAGCGGTCTTGAAGCACCCGACTGCCGAAGGTTATGCGAAGCTGGGCCATGCCAGGTTGAAGCTGGAACCGCCGGATGGCGTGGTCGAAGCCTGGGAACAGGCCCTGGCGCTCGATCCGACCCGCGCAGACCTATATAAGGCGATGGGGGACTTGGCCTTAGAACAAGGGTCTGAGGATCAAGCCGAGGCCTTCTTTTCCGAGGCCTGCCGTTTGGAAGAAGATGACCTCGACGCCTATGAAAAACTGGCGCGCCTCTATCTGAAACGTGGAGCCTATCTGGAAGCGGGAAGCTGTTACGAGAAGATGCTTCGCTTGGTGCCCAATCGGACGGACCTCATGCTACAAATCGCGGCCCTCTATCAACGACAGGTTGCCATGGCGACCACCCAATAGTCGTGAAAGATGAAACGTCAAACGAAACAATAGGTCATCCATGCTCGTCGGCTGTCCCTTTTGTCATCATACCCAAGCGACGTGTTATCGCGAGAAGCAACCGTTGCGGGTCAGCAATGGTGAATCTCGCAATATTATGAGGTGCGACGACTGTGGGCTGCTCTATTCGGATCAGCGGTTGGGCGTCAACGAGTCGAACGAGTATATTGCGCAGCACGGCGTAGGGGCAGATGGTGTTGCTCGTTCGTTCGGCAATCCTCGCGTCGGATTTACAGAACAAAATCCTCTTGTCCGCTTACTGGAAGGTGTCGAGAGAAAAGGGCGGGCGCTCGATATCGGAACCTGGTGCGGCAGGCACACCTATCTCTACGAGGCGCTGGGGTTCGATTCGTATGGATTGGAGGCGCATCAGGAAGCCGCTGCATTTGCGCGCAGTAAGGGGTTACAGGTATCCCATGGGGCATTCCCGGACGACGTGCCACGAAAATTGCTGAGCGGTAAGTATAAACTGATCTCCATGTTAGACATGCTGTACTACTTGCACGATCTGCAAAAGAGCTTCTTGAAAGTGCGGAAAATGCTGAAAGACGACGGGGTATTCGTCATTACCTGTCATCAGGGGTATTCGTCCTATTACGATGAGAGTCAGGGCAATTCGTATTTTAGCCGCTACGGAGACTATGTACAGGGGATTCCCACGTTCAATGGATTGCAATATTGTCTGGAGAAATCCGGATTCAAGATTTTGAAAAGCGGTGGTATCGCGTTTGGTACAGTCGTTCCTGCTCAGGGGGCTGACCTCTTTTGCATTCTGTCTGGTAAGGCATCATGAAACCGCCTGGTTCACAGCCTTTGCCCCTTGCCGTTCTTGAGACATTCGTCGTCTATAAGGGGCGTCAGGATGAGGCCTTGTTTCCAGGTCTCACGAGGGCGGCGAACGGGGATCTCTTCGTCAGTTTCTGCACCCAGTTCGATTGCCAGCCTGGCGGAGAAGCGTTTCTGATTCGTTCCAGGGACGAGGGCCGGACCTGGGACCGCCCTGTCACTCTGGTGTGTTCAAAGAAGCCGGACGGTTGTATCAACCTGTCGGTGGGTCTGACCACTCTCAAGGATGGCACGGTCCTCTATCCCTGCTGCGATACCAGGATCACTCGTAAATGGGACCAGCATGAAGCCGATCTCTTGATATTGCGTTCCCACGACCATGGAACAACATGGTCAGATCCGGTCCCGATCCATACCGAAGTGATCGAGCCCTTTGCCTATGGGAAAATTATCGAGCTGAGCAATGGAGATCTCCTCTGTCCGGTCTGGGGGAAGCGGCAATCCAATGAGCCTTGGCGGACAGGCCTGGTCCGTTCCCGAGACGGCGGCCAGACATGGGGAGAGCACGTCACCATAGGATACGACCCCAATACGAAGGTCCCACAGCCTCAGGACGAGATCGTGCATTGTGCGGGTTTCAATGAGGCGTCGTTGGTGGAGCTTCCTGACGGGCATGTTATGGCCGTTCTGCGTCAGCAGGGAGTGGGACCGGATGTGCGACAACTGTTCCAGAGCCTGTCTTCTGATGGCGGCCATATCTGGTCCTCACCTCAGCCGATGCCTCTGTGGGGCACCTCTCCCTCGCTCCATCTGACGGAATCAGGACTGCTCCTACTTGGATATCGGAACCACATGGGAAATCCCCAACGGCTTGCGGCGCCAGGCGTCGGGATCAGTCTGAGCCAGGATTTCGGCGCGACATGGACTGCACATCGATTACTCGACGATCCCCAAGGCCATTCATATCAACATGAATTTGAAGCCGGTTATCCGGCATTTCTCGATCTGGAGGGAGGTCGAGTGCTCGTTGTATTCTACAGTTTTGATCCGGCCCTCACGTATCACCGCTATCTAGCCGCCAATCTCCTCGACCTCTCAGTCTGCTGAAAATAGGCGGGGTGGCTAGGACGATCCCTGTGCTCGCGCAACGCGCGGCCTCAGAAGACCCTCGTTGGACGCGCGCAATTGGGATCATCCTAGCCACCCCTGTGTGAGAATGTCGCCTGCGGCCTTGCTGGACGAACGTTTTGAGCATCCTGCCAGCTGTTTTTCCATTTCCTCGATACGAAAAACCACGAAACCAGAAACTCGAACCAGGCCTTCGAGCAAGGCGTCACCTTCGCGTCTCACGCCCCGATCGACGAATCTGCACCAACCGTCACGAACCGACACAACCGTGCACTAGGCCCAGACGCCTCTAAAGTTCGCCAGGCCATTGTCCGATACACAGTCCATGCAAACTCATGAACACAGGGAAAGGAGGCAACAGGCGAGCAGGTCCCGGTGCAATGAGATGACACCCATCAGGCCGACGACATGGATGTTGCGGCATTTTAATGTTCTTGTACGGTATCAGTCACGGAGGAATTTCCAATGGCGTTAACAGTCAATACCAACATCCCCAGCTTAACGGCGCAACGGAATTTGGGTAACAGCAACGACATGCTGGCCAAGTCGTTGGAGCGTTTGTCCTCAGGTCTTCGGGTCAACCGGTCTGCGGACGACGCAGCCGGACTGTCGATCGCGACTAAGTTGAACATGCAGTCACGGGGCCTTCGCGTGGCCGTGCGGAACGCCGGCGATGCCGGGTCTTTGGTCAATACGGCGGAAGGAGCCTTCAACGTCGCTACCAACATCATCGGCCGGTTGCGTGAACTAGCCGTGCAGGCGGCCAGCGATACGAACACCGCTCAAGATCGTGCGACGTTGGGTGGTGAATCCAAATTGCTGGTCGCGGAACTGAATCGTCTGGCCAGCACGACGGAATTCAACGGGTCTTCGTTGTTGGACGGTTCGTTCTCATCCGGGAAAATCCAGGTGGGCGCCAACGCCGACCAGACGATCTCCTTTTCGTTGGGCGATGTTCGCGCGGCCCAGCTCGGAAAGTTTGCGGCCTTCTCCGTGGATATCGATAATGGGATCGGCTCGGCCGGGGGGAGCCAACAGAGCGGGTATGGGAACATCACGGCCGGGGAATTCAATATCAACGGCCAGTTGGTTGGGGCGACTGCCGGCACGGACGACCAGGTCTCGGTGCTGGAGCTGTTTTACAACAGTACCGGTGGCACGTTGCGGTTAGGGGATGGGACGGTCGGAGCCTCCGGCGCAACTGCATCGATGGGTACCTCTGCGACGACCGGAAACATCGCAAACCAATTAGCCTCTGGCGTCGGAGCCTTATACATCAATGGCACGGCGATCACCAGCCTCGCAACTGTGGATGGTCTCTCTGCCGCTTCCGGAACCAGTTCGCCTTATTCGACGAATAGCCAGTTCGTCTCGGCCTTTGTGGCGAAGATCAACGCGGCGGGAATCACGAATGTGACCGCGCGGCAGAACGCCGACGGCTCCACCTATGCGTTAGTCGCAGCCAAGGGCACCGATATCAAATTGGCCTACAGCAATACCGCGAACGTCTCGATGGGGTCCCAATTCAGCAGCATCGGATTGGCAAGCCAAGTTGTCGGGTCCGGTAACGCGACGAGCGAGGTCAGCACCTACAACGGCCAGTCCGGCGCCATCTCAAAGGCCGCGGCCATCAACAACGTCAGAGGTAAGACTGGGGTGGCCGCGGTGGCCGTTCCGAACGTATTTTCCCAACTAACCGGTGTGGTGGCCGGTACGCTCTCGGCCAATGCACTCTTCATCAACGGCTTCGCGATCGATGCGACGACGAACATCCTCGCAGGCGATAGCACGGGCGTCTTACGTGCGGCGATCAATGCCAAGACGGCTTCCACGGGGGTCACCGCGAGTGTGAGTACCGGAGGGGCATTAATTTTGACGGCCGCGGACGGGCGGAATATTTCCGCCTTCGTCGGGACGTCTGAGGCGGCTACGGTCACCGCAGCCAGCCAGGGAGTCAACATGTACAGGGGCGCCGTCAGGATGACGTCGCAGTCGGACGTCAGTTTCACCGGGAGGACCACGGACATCGGGTCTGCCTCCACGGGCGTGCCCTATACGACGGACCTCGAAAATTCATTGGCCGTGATGGATATCGGCACCCAAGCCGGAGCCAATACGGCGATCATGTCTCTGGATGCGGCCCTTGCGCAGATCAGCAAGGTCCGGTCTGACGTTGGAGCTTTGCAGGCCCGGCTGGACCTGACCACGCAAGCCCTGAACGTTTCTGCGGAAAATCAAGAGGCGGCGGCGGCTCGAATCAAGGATGCGGACTTCGCCTACGAAACGGCGCAATTCACGCGAAACCAGATTCTGGTGCAGGCCGGCACGGCGATTCTGTCGCAGGCGAACAGCACCTCGCAGATCGCGTTACAGCTTCTGAAGTAGCAAGTCAGACAGGGAGGAGGCGCGGGCGAGTCAGCCCGCGCCTCCGCTCTTCTGCATCATGAGGTTCAACCATGGTTGACAAAATTGATAGTAATATCCCGGTCGCCATTCAGACTCGTCCGATCGAGCGCGCCAATGTTCCGGAGGCGAAGCCCTCGCCAACCGTAAAACATGCGCCGGTCGTTGCGGCGGCGACGTACGACTTCCAGTTCCGTGTGAATCCTGAGACAGATGAAATCACCGCCACGATCGTCGATCCGCAAACCAGAGTGGTCATCAGAGAAATTCCCGCCAAAGAAATGCAGGCTGCGTCCGACGTGATCCGGAGACTGATCGGCCCGAGGGTCGATAGGGTCGTGTAAGCAGGATGCTGGACAGGTTACCATTCTGGAACCGCTGATCGGTGAGCGATGAATGCTGAATGCCGGCCGTGGAGACCGGCATGTCGTCTGTCCAGCGCGCATCCGTCCACGTTCATCGTTGGCTAGGCGGCCTTGTCGGTGAGCGTTGTGAGCATCCTGCTGTGTAGGCAAAATTTTCCCCAGATGTTCGCCATCGACGCGC
This sequence comes from Nitrospirota bacterium, assembly GCA_030684575.1. Lineage (NCBI taxonomy): Bacteria > Pseudomonadati > Nitrospirota > Nitrospirota bacterium. The sequence continues at coordinate 88,348 of JAUXVD010000018.1, forward strand.
AGAAAACCTCGAGCTTCGGACCTCGAACCTTCGTCAATCTTGTTTGTACTGCTCGTCCAGCCCGTCTCGCATAGTGGCTAATCCCTTAAGTTTCTTCGCTTCCTGCCGATAAAGACTCAGGGAAGGGAGCAAACATGGGCATTACCTCGACAGGATTATCCTCCGGGATCAATTTCGACCAGCTCATCCAGCAAGTGCAGGACTCCCAGCGCCGTCCCGTCGTACTGCTACAGTCCAGGCAGGCGACCTACCAGAAAGAAATTACCGCGGTGCAGAGCGTCAGCATCAAACTCTCCACCCTGCTCGCCGTGGCCAGTTCCGTCAACAATCCGGCCAACTTTAATACCAATACCGTGTCTGTCGGGAAGACCACGACCGGCATCTCGCTCCTGTCTGCGACCGCCAACAGCACGGCAGCGAAGGGGACCTATGCTGTGTCGGTGAAACAGCTGGCTCAGGGCGCCAAGGTGGCGGCCGATGGATTCGTCGATCAGAACACGTCGGCTGTTGCGGGAGCAGATGGGACCTTCCGCTTTAAAGTCGGCAATTCCGGGACGGAATACACCGTCCCCGTGACGTCCAGCACGACGTTGCAGACGCTACGGGACGGGATCAACACCTTGGGCGGCAGTGTGATCGCCACGATCATCAACGACGGGACGGGATCCAATCCCTACCGGCTGGTACTCGCCGCCAATGAGGGCGGTGTCTCGAACAACATCACTATTACGAACAACGACACGTCGCTGGATTTTGCCAATAAGAAGGTTGAGGCAGCCTATGCCGTGACCGGAAATAGCTTCGCCGGTACGATTACCTCGAATGCCGGCAACAATTATACCGGCTCGACGAGTAAGACCTTCCTGATCCAGGCCGTGACAGACGGGGCGCCGGGCGCCGCAACCTATAAATACTCCATCGACGGCGGTCTCACCTACTTGGGCTATGGGGGCGTTGCGTACGATGGGGCAGCCGGGACCGGGACCTCCGGGGCCGGTATCGTGGCTGCCACAGCCGCGACCGCGATCGACGGTACCGGGACCACGAACGAGGGCGTTCAGATCGACTTCGGGGCGACCGGCACCCTGGCCTCGGGCGACCGGTTTTCCGTGGATGTATTCGCACCCATCCTTCAAGCCGGACAAGATGCTGTGGTGGTCGTGGACGGTACCACCTATACCAAATCGTCCAACAGGATCACGGACATCATTCAAGGCGTGACCTTGAATCTCTTGCAAGCGGATACGGCGAATGCCGTCACGGTTGCGATCTCGTCGAATGCCTCAGGCGTCGTGGATAAGATCAAGAACTTTGTGAATGCGTACAATGATTTCAATACCTTCCTCAATGGGCAGCTCAATTTCAGTTCAACCGGCAGCCAAGCGAGTCCCTTGCTCGGAGACACGGCCCTGCGCGGGATACAACGTCAGCTGAAAGACATCGTGAGTGGCCAGATTCCCGGCCTCACTACGGGCAAAGCCAACATGTCTCAGATCGGAATCACGTCCAACAGCAAGACCGGCGCATTGGCAGTCGACGAGGCGACGTTATCCTCTGCTGCCAGCTCGGATCCTGAGGGGGTGCGACGGATTTTTCTGGGAATCGGCACGCCCAGCAATAGTGCTATTTCCTTTGCCGGACTGACGGTCAAGACCGCTGCCGGACGTTATGGGCTCAATATCACCGCGGCACCTCAGAAGGCCTCCCTCGGTGGCGCCACGGATCTAAACTTTCAGGACCTATCCGCAACCGGATTGACGCTTCCTGAAGCGTTAAGTTTTACCTACAGCGGCGACTACACGGCTACGATTCCGAGCTCCTCATCCTTCAGTGTGACCCTCAGTGCAGGCCAGAGAATCAACGACATCGTCAGCGCCTTGAACAGCGCGTTTGCCACAAATGGAGCCGGTCTTTCGGCCTCCAATGACAGCGGTCGGGTCAAAATCACCTCAAAGGACTATGGCGCAGATGTCCGTTTTAGCATGGTCTCCGACCAGGCAGGCGTGATGCAAACCGGCATTGGGTCGGTCGGACTCACGGCGCAAGGAACCGACATCGCGGGCACGATCAACGACCGTCCGGCGACCGGCAAAGGCAATGTGCTGACCAGTAAGTCAGGATTCGCCGAAGACGGTCTGGCGATCAGCTCGGAAAGCACATTGACCGGTCTGTTCGGCGCCATCGATGTCACAAGGGGAGTCGGGGACCGGCTCGTCTCATCCCTGGCCACTTATACGGATCCCTCCGTCGGCATCCTGGCTGCAAAATCAAACGGGCTGCAAGGAACTGTGGATCGGATCACGAAGGATATCGATAAGTTTAATGCCCGTATCGATCAAGAGGGACAGCGATTCCGAGAGCAACTCGTTCGATTGGAGTCGCTGCTCAATAAGTTTCGGACGACGAGCAATTATTTGAGCAGCGTCGTGGCGAAGCTGCCCACGTTTGGATCAGGAAAATAACCGTTCGACGTATTGAAGGAGGAACGCGTGTGAGCCTGTCGAGTAACCCCAATGCCATCGCGATGTACATGACGGGCAATGTGACCCAGTCCGATCCGGCCCAGATCATCGTACTGCTGTACGAAGGGGCGATTTATCGGATCGGGCAGGCGATACAGGAGACCGACAAGCAGAATACGCTGTCCTCCGGTATTGCCATCTATCGAGCCTTGGCCATCATCGGCGAGCTGCGCAAGTCGCTCAATCTCGAAGAAGGTGGCGTGATCGCACGGAACCTCGACCGGCTCTACCTCCATATGCACGAGGAGCTGGTCAAGGGGCACCTTGCGCGGAAGCCGGAACCGCTGGAGAGGGTCCGTACCCTGTTGACCGATTTGAATAGCTCCTGGAGGCAGGTAGCCGTTCAAGTCAAGACGCTCAGCGATGCAGGGACCGGCGCACCGCCTCTTCCCGCAATGCCGGCGGGTCTTTCGGCCTATGCACAGCCAGACACCACTCCTCGCCTTGCCCTGAAGGCGTGACATGTTAAGAGGTAGACGATGATGTCGTTGCAGAGTCTCGAAGCACAATATCGCGCATTTATGGTGCAGTTGGAACAGAGCCAGGCCTCGATTGCCAGTCAAGACCTGGATGGTTTGGAAGCATCGGTACAGGCAATCGATCAGGCGCTGATTCGGTTGGCCCAGGTGTCCGCTCAACTCGCGGGGCGGCCCATGTTACCGGGCGAAGATCAGGCATGGGACAGTCTGGCCGATGCCATGAGACAGGCCTTGGTTCGTGCCGAGCAGAATCGCGAGCTGATTCAGCAGTGGATGGGGCAAACGCAAGATACTTTGGCGCATATGAGCGCCGGTGGTCGAGCCGTGAGTGGGTATGCCGCATCCGGGATGTCGAACGCTGTGGAGTTTCTCAGCGCGCGAGGGTGAGTGAGCGCAGGTCGAGGCGGTTGGATGGCTGAAGTCCGAAGGCTGAAGGTTTGGGATCGAATCTCGGAACACTTCAGCCTTCAGTCTTCTGCCCTTCTCTCGCGCAGCTGTCACGAACGCCGTAGAAAGAACCATGGGCATTGAATTCAGCCAGATCCACAATCTGGTTCGCACCTATCAGAGGATCTTGCCGGGGCCGGCGGTCCGATCGTCTGACGAAGATAGAGACGTTGCAGAGGCGGAGGATCGGGTGTCGATTTCGCCGGAAGCGAGAGCACAGCACGAACCATCCCGAACGGATTCGCTATCGGGAGGATTGCATCAACAGGACAAGGAGCGTCCGATATGAGTAGAAAGGCAAGTTCCGATCACGCCGATCCCATTTCCGTTCGCGCCATCACGCCTGCCAAGGAAGAGGATCGAAGGCCCTGCCTGTTCGTCGTAGGACATGCCGCCTTTCAGCGCAAATCGGTCTGGACAGGCCTCGAAGCATTGGGGAATCGCGTCCGTCGATTCACCAGACCAGCGGCACTTCTCGCCGCAATCGACGCGACATCGCCCGACGCAATTTTCTGCGAAGTGACCGCTGCGCCTGAGCCGGCCTTTGAGCTGTTGAACCGATTGGCCGCGGTGCAGTGCGACGCCTGTGTCATCTTCATGGGACCGGACCTCGGCGCCGAACAGGTAGCGCGATGCCTGCGGGACGGCGCATTCGACTATCTGACGGTTCCCTCACCAGACACACGAGTGCTGGATACTCTGCAGAAGGGGCTCATTAATCGGCAGGCCTTTCAGGCCGTGCGCGACCTCTCCGGACAACTCGCACAGGTGAATGCCTCCTTGGCGGGTGAGCGGGATGTCCTTCGGCAATGGAATATCAAGTTGTCGCTGCTCAATCACCTGACACAAGCCTTGGCGGGACCCTTGAATAGCGAGTCCATTGCACGGTCCCTGTTCAACGGTCTTGCCGGGCTCGTCCCGGTGGATGTCATCGGACTCGGCCGGCCTGATCCCCATCGTGTCTGGACATGGTCTCGAACGGCGGCCTACGAGGCGCAAGAACAACGAGTGCGCGCGCACCTCCTCAGCCGATTCAACGCGCAGGCGACACCGGTGTGTCAGACCCAGGCTCAGGTGCTTCAATGGTCGAGCGGTCTCCCGGCATCCGAACGGCCTGCGCAGATGACCATCCCGCTGGCCTTCTCGCCGAACAGCCAGGGGCTGTTGTATGTCGAGCGGCAGCAGGGCATCTTTTCGGAGTCCGAGCTTCAGCTATTGTCCATGGTCGGCACGTCGCTCTCGCTGGCACTCCACAATGCCGCCATCCATCAGCAGATGCAGGAATTAGCCTCGCGCGATGGCTTAACCGGACTCCTGAACCGGCGGGCACTCGAAGACGTCCTGTCGCGAGAACTCAAAGCCGGCATGCGCTATCGTGCATCAGCCTGTCTCATCTTAGTCGATGTGGATCATTTCAAGCAGGTGAACGATCTGTTCGGGCATCTGGGAGGCGATCAGGTGTTGACGGAAATGGCGACGGTCATGCAGGACGCCGTGCGGGATACCGATTCAGTGGGCCGGTACGGAGGCGAGGAGTTCGGGATTGTGCTGCCTCATACCGATCTCGCCCGTGCCGCGGTGCTTGCAGAACGGCTGCGGGATCAGATCGAACAGCATACATTCGACGTGGACGGAGGATCGGTGAGGATCACGGTCAGCGTCGGCATTGCACAGATCCCGGACAAAACAATCGGTACGGTGCCCGAATGGATGGCCGCAGCCGATGCGGCACTCTACGAATCCAAGAATCGCGGGCGGAATAGAGTGGTGATTCATACGACGGACAACTGCGCCTGTGCGTGAAACCATTCAGGAATCTGTTGATCCGACGGTCTGTAGAATGGCTAGAATATCCGATCAATCAATAAATCGTCAGATCATCAGATCGACAGATGTCAACCGCGCCACGTCATGTCGAGCACAACGCGGTTGAGAGGATCATCGACAATGCCACCATCTGTGCAAGCCAAGATGCCACAATCAGACGAACGGCGTGAATGGCTTCGAATCGACGATCGTGTCCTGCTGGAATATCGGCTTATCACCGAGCAGGAGGAGTCCTCCATACCTGGGATGCCCCCAGTCAGCGACCAGGCGATTGCGGAGGCCATGCACAAGCCGGCAGCCGATTTCTTTGCGCAACAGGGAGAACAACTGGCGCATTCGCCGTTACTCCCCTGGATGATGAAAGTCGATTGGCTGCTGGAGGTGATCGTCAAGACGCTTGCGCAGATGCATCCTGGCGGAGTGCCCATCGCCCAGATCGCCGATGTCAATCTGAGCGGCGGGGGCATCGGTTTTGTCTCTCCGCGGTGTTTTGCCGCCGAGGACCAATTAAGTGTTAAAGTGGTGCTGCCGCCATTCACGCCGATTGAGGCCACGGCACGGGTCATTCGTTCGATTGCGACCAAAGATGGGCGGGGCTTCGACATCGCGACCGAATTTGTGTCCCTCTCTCCCACCGATCAGGAACATCTCATCCGCCACATTCTACAGACACAGGCTGAGCGATTGCGCGCACGCCGCAATCATACGAGCTGACGAGGAGTCCTGCTGCAAGAGTGGCTTGGGCAAGGTCTTCTTGTGCCCGCCGTGACGCCTCCATATGGAGGGCCAACGCGTCGGCAGTGACTTTGAGCGCCACTGCGGCTGGAGAGCTCGGCTCGGAATCGACGACCGGCAGATAGCCTCGAACGGCTCGCCCTATTGCGGGGTCGTCGGGGATCTCACCCAGTAAGGTCAGCGAAGCCCCGATATATTGCGTGAGCAGTTTTTTCAGCACGGAGGTGTTGACGCGGGAGCGACCGGTCACTCGATTGAGAATGAGGGCCGGGTGAAATGTCCGGAGGGTCGCTTCAGCAACGGCTCGCCCGGCTACGTTGGTCTGGCCCGCGACTTCGAGCACCTCTTCGACGCTGGAAAAATCGCGATCCGACAGCGCGTCAGCTATCGCATCCCGTGAGAGGAAGGAGGATAGGACGCGACGGATCGCGGCGAGCTTGATGAAGCGATAGAGATCCAGCACCGAGGTGGGATCGGGTGTGGCGATCGTGACATGGTGATCCGCCATCAAGAAGAAATCCAGCGCGTGATAACTCGTCCCTGCTCCGATATCCACGACGACGACATCGGTCTCAAGCTCCCGTAAATGACGAATGAGTCGTTTCTTTTTGGCATACGGCATGTTCGCGGTCGCGAGCGTGTCGCCTGTCCCGGGAATCAATGTGAGGCCTGGGTGGACCGGAAGCGCCTGTGCGACGTCCGCGAGCCGTTCGACCCGGCGGCTGAGAAAATCCGTCAGGGTGAGTGGAGGATTCAAGAGTCCGAACAAAATATGCATGTCTGCGCCGCCGATATCGAGGTCGACCAGCATGACGCGCTTGCCTTGTTTGGCTAAGAGCAACGCTACATTGGCTGCAATTACACTTTTACCGACTCCTCCTTTGCCCGACGCGATAGAGACGATGGTGGCCATTGAGACAGTTTCCTATTGGTTCGTGTAAGTCCGTAGTCCTTATTCGGCTGTTTCGTGTGAAACATAAGCGCCGGCCTCCTATCAAGTCTCCTCCATATACGCAGCTCAAGACGAATGCTGTCGCGTGGCAATGACCGGCATCGGGTACTCAAGTTTTCTATTGGCAGCACCGATAACCAATTCACTATGAATGATGCAGCCTCAACAACAACGACGTTCCCTGTGAACGGAATGGTTTCGGCGGACGGCGAGATCTTGACGGTCCTGGACGTGGCCCGGTTTCTCCGGGTGCCCAAGTCCACCGTCTACAAGCTTGCGCGTGTCGGTGAGTTGCCGGCGTCGAAAATCGGGAAGCATTGGCGCTTCCTCCGTCGCGACATCCATGAATGGATGCACAGTCGCTCTCAACAGGCGTAGCGAGCACGGACCTCCGGCTCCTCCGTCTGCGTCACGTGCGGTATGGCCTATGCCGAGAGCACCGAGGGTATCGACGCGCCCAAGGTCTCGGTCAACAAGAGAAGGACAGGATGAACCAGGCTCTGACCAAGCAGGCTGCCAAGCAATTGTCGCTCGTCATGAGCGACGAGACCTACAAGCAGTTTCGCGCCTTCATCTATGAGCAGACCGGTATCTCCTTTCAAGACAACCAGAAGTATTTGCTGGAAAGCCGGCTGCTGCCACGGCTCAAGGAACACAAGCTGGCAACCTATGAAGACTACTACCACTATCTGAGGTTCGATACCTATCGGGATAAAGAGCTGTCCTCGTTTTACGATCTCATTACCACGAATGAAACGTATTTCTATCGCGATATCCCGCAGCTGGAAAATTTCATCAAAACCATCGTGCCTACATTGATGGAGACGAATAAATCCTCTAAGCAGATTCGCATTTGGAGCGCGGCCTGTTCGACGGGCGATGAGCCCTACACCCTCGCCATCATGCTGCTCGAACATCCTTCGCTTGCCGGCTGGAACATCGAGATTCTGGCGACGGATATCAACGACGCAGTCCTGACGCAGGCGAGGTCCGGCATTTATGAAGCGCATACGCTGCGCCATGTGCCGAACATGCTGAAGCGAAAATATTTCGTGGAACAGAAGGGGCACTTCGAACTGACGGCGGCGGTCAAGGGGCGAGTCAAATTCATGAATCTCAATCTGTACGATCGCCCACGGTTAAAGCTGGTTCGAGGCATCGACACCGTCTTTTGCCGGAATTGTCTGATCTATTTCGACGATAAAGCTAAATCGCAAATCGTCACGGACCTTCATGGCTCGCTCAAGCAGAACGGATATCTCGTGATCGGATTCTCGGAGTCGATCACGAACATGGGAAGCCTATTTCGGACTATGCAGACAGGCCGTTCCGTCGTCTATCAAAAAGTCTAAGGAGGTTGCGATATGCCGGCAGATCTGAACATGAAGATTCTCGTCGTGGACGATATGTCCACCATGCGGAGGATCGTGAAAAATATTCTGAAGCAGCTCGGATTTACCAATATGGAAGAGGCCGAGAACGGGCAGGAGGCGCTCACCAAGCTCCGCGCCGAACCGTTCGGGTTCGTCGTGTCCGATTGGAATATGCCGGTGATGCCGGGGATTGAGATGCTTCGTGCGATCCGTGCGGATGACACACTCAAACATATACCCGTGCTCATGGTCACGGCCGAAGCCCAAAAGGAAAATTTGATCGAGGCGATCCAGGCCGGCGTCAATAACTACGTCGTGAAGCCGTTTACGGCGGAAACGATGCAAGAAAAGATCAATAAAATCTTCAATAAATAGGAAGGGCCGCGTTCATGATCATGCGCGATGCAGCAGGAAGGTCCGTCCCAGAAGAGTCCTCCAGCGATCGAGACCTCGACGAGGAGGAGTCCGGGGACACACAGCTGGTCGAGAAGATCGGAGAGCTGACCCACTTTATCGATAAGACCATCAAGACCATCTCCCAGTTCTCCGCACCGATGAGCGCGACGGCGGAGCAGCTCCCAGACGCCACGGCGCATCTGAAAGATCTTCGCAAACTGACGGAAGACGGCACCCATAAAATCATGCAGCTGGTCGAAGCGATCGAAGAGAACCGGAAGCGTGCGAACATCCAATTCGAGGCACTCGTGAACGGGTTGGCCAGCTCTGATCCCGCCACTGTCGCGTCGAAGATCACGGCGATTCGCGCGACACTCGCCGCCGACAATAAGCCGCTGATGGACATCCTCACGGCCTTGTCGTTCCAGGATCTGGTCGCGCAGAGCGTGAATAAATTGGTGACGATCATCGACGACGTGGAGCACAAGCTACTCGAAATGGTGGTGGTTTTTGGGCCGTACACCAAAGGCGCCGGCATGGCCGAAGCCGGCAAAGCCTCTGAGATGCTGAAGCAACTTTCCGCGACCAAGAACTCGTCCATGAAGCAGGACTTGGCAGATGAAATTCTGAAGCAATACGGATTTAACTGAATGCAGACGGCTCGAGAGGAAAGGCGAGGGGTTATGGAAGGGACCAGGAACATGACATTCCGTCCGCTTGCCAATGACCCGTTGCTTCATGCCGCGAGCCTCACCCGGAGGGTGTTATGAGCGAAGAAGCAGATGAGATGAAGGAAATTCTCAACGACTTTTTAACCGAGTCGACGGAGATGATCGATGTGCTCGATCAGCGATTCCTTGCCCTGGAGGCCGACCCGAATAACGCTGACCTCTTGAACGAAATATTCCGTGCCATGCACAGCATGAAAGGCGGAGCCGGTTTCCTGGGATTCAATCATCTCGTGGATGTGACGCATCGGGGCGAGAGTATTCTCAATAAAATGCGACAGGGGGAAATGGCGGTCATCCCCTCGATCATTAACGTCATTCTGGAAGCCGTCGACGTGGTCAAGGCCCTGATGCACGATATTCGCGCCACAGGCACCGATACCAATGTGCCGACAGAGGAGATGGCCAAGAAGCTCGACGAGGTCTTAGCCGGGAAATTTGAAGGGTCAGCGCCCGCAGCGCAGTCGTCCATGGCCGCTCCTGCTCCATCACCCGCCGCGACCCCAACCCAGGATCCGGTGGCACCGGCCTCACCACCTCAGACGATCGGCGAGATCCTCGTGCATGATGGCTTGGCGTCGAAGGAACAGGTGTTCGATGCCTTAACCCAGCAGCAGAAACAGCCGGAGCCGAAGCAAGCCCTTGGAGAATTGCTCATTCAGGCCAAAGTCATCTCCGAGCGCGCACTCGACCAGGCGTTGCACAAACAGGACAAGCCCGGAAAGTCGGCTGACGAAGACCAAACGATCAGAGTCGAGACCCGCCGGTTGGATTCGGTGATGAATCTCGTCGGCGAACTCGTCTTAGGGCGAAATCGCCTGATCAAGATCGGCGGGGTTCTCGACGAAACCCATGAGTCGGATCCTCAAGTACGCGCCCTGGGTGAGACGCTCACCCAATTGAACCTCGTGACGACGGACCTCCAGCTGGCCGTCATGAAAACCAGGATGCTCCCGATCAAGAAAGTGCTCGCCAAGTTGCCGCGACTGGTGCGCGACCTCTCGCAGAAACTCGGGAAGCAAGTCCGACTGGAGACGCACGGAGAAGAGACGGAACTCGATAAGTCCGTCGCCGATGAAATCGGCGATCCCTTGGTTCACTTGGTGCGAAATGCCATTGACCATGGCATCGAAATGCCGACGGAACGGCATGAACGAAACAAGCCGGTCGAAGGGGTCTTGCGCATCGCAGCCAGTCAGGAAGGCAACAGCATCGTCATTCGGATTCAGGACGACGGCAAAGGCATCCCCATCGACAAAGTGAAGGCCAAGGCGCTCTCCAAGGGATTGGTGAGTGAAGCCGAATTGTCCGCCATGGAACCTCGTGAAGTCGTGAACCTGATTTTCTTGCCGGGGTTCAGTACGGCGGAAAACGTGACCGACGTGTCCGGACGCGGTGTGGGGATGGACGTCGTCAGGACCAACATCCGCAAGATGAATGGCACCGTGGAGATCGAGTCCGAGCAGGGGAAAGGCAGTCTCATCACCATCAAGCTTCCGCTGACCATTGCGATCATTCAAGCGCTGATGGTCGAAGTGGAGCGTGCCACCTTTGCCATTCCGCTGAGCTCCGTCATCGAGGCCGTCCGGATTACCAAGTCGGACATCAAGACCATCAATGGGCGCGAAGTTCTGCACCTGCGCGATCGCGTCTTGCCGTTGCTCCGTCTCGCGCAAGAATTCGATATTCCCGTCGACCCCAACCGCGAACGGTTCAATGTCGTCGTGACGGCCTTGGGCGACCGGCGGATCGGCGTCGTGGTCGATGAACTCCGGTCGCAAGAAGAAGTGGTGATCAAGTCGATTTGGGAATATCTGGACAGCATCAAGGGTATTTCAGGCGCCACCATCACCGGGGACGGCAAAGTCGTCTTGATCCTGGATATTTCCGAGTTGGTCGAGAATGCTCATGCCTGGCACCAGGCCGTCGCAGTCGCGGCCTAGTTCCGGCATGTGTCACTGAGGATAAGGAGTCGCAGATGCCCACACTCATTAACGAAATCGATGCTCGGACCAGGCTCGCCGGCGCCAATCAGATGGAACTGTTGCTATTCCACCTGGGGACCAACGAGCTCTTCGGGATCAACGTCTTCAAAGTCCGTGAAGTGATGAAGTTGCCGGAGCTCACGCGCGTTCCTGAGGCGGACAACCGCGTCGTCGGCATGGCCAATATCCGCGGGACGATGGTGCCGGTCATCGCGCTCAAACGTAGCCTCGGCCTCGGTGAACATGAAGTCGATCTCACCAACCTCGAAGCCAAAGAGAACGGCATTCTCATCATCACCGAATATAACGGGAGCTTACAGGCCTTTCATGTCGCGGCCGTCGACCGGATCATTCGCACGTCCTGGTCGCAGATCAAGACCCCCCCGGCGTTGGTTCGTGAAAATAATAAAGGGGCGGTGACCGCCGTCACGATGCTGGACAACGGCCGCATGGTGTTGATCCTCGACGTCGAGAAAACGCTCAGCGATATCTGCCCGCGTCCAGACGACGAAGTATTTGCGGGGCTTCGCGCAATGCCGGAGCTCAAAAATAAATGCGTGTTGTTTGCCGACGATTCGAGCGTCGCCAGGACTCAGATCCGGAAGGCATTGGAAAAGCTCGGCGTGCCTTTCATTCAGACGACGACCGGGAAAGAGGCCTGGGACTATCTGCAGGAACTGGCGGAAGTCGCGTCCAAAGAAGGCCTGGCACAAGCGCAAGGAATCCATCTGGTCCTGAGCGATATCGAAATGCCGGACATGGATGGATTCACTTTGACGAAGCATATCCGGGCGGATCCGAGACTGGCGCATCTTCCGGTGATTTTACATTCCTCGTTGACAGGAACCTGCAATCAAGACAAGGGGCGCCAAGTCGGCGCCACGGATTATGTGACGAAGTTCGATCCGAAAATGTTTGCAGAAAAACTAATGCGGTACATCCTGTAATCGAGCGTATGCGGCCTCTGATACCGCGGGTTGTGTGTAGTCTGGTGGAAGGAATCGATGGGTATGGGTACAACGATTCAAGTCCTGATCGTCGACGATTCGACATTTATGCGGAAGAGCCTCTCGTCGATGTTGACGAAGGATCCGCGCATTGCGATCGTCGGGATGGCGCGCAACGGAGAAGAAGCGGTGCAGCTCGTGCATCAGCTGAAACCGGACGTCGTGACCATGGATGTCGAGATGCCGGGCATGAACGGCATCGAAGCCCTCAAACGCATCATGGCCGAACATCCTGTCCCCGTGCTGATGGTCAGTTCCATCACGACCGAAGGCGCCGGCGACACCTTGAAGGCCTTGGAGTTGGGCGCCGTCGATTACATTCCCAAGCAACTCGACGGCGTGGCCATGAAGATCCACGACATTCAAGACGAATTGATCGCCAAAATTGTTGCCGCCAGCCAAGCGGGTGGCAAAGTGCGAGCTCGTACCCTGAACGGGGCTTCCCGTCCCGCCGTCCAGCCTCGTCCGATGGGGCTGACCGCACATTCGGTCAACGCCACGCGAGGCAGGCGGGTGGTGGCTATCGGCTGTTCGACCGGAGGGCCTCAAGCGTTGATCGAAGTGCTTCCCGCCTTTCCCTCTGATTTTCCTGCGGGGATCGTGATCGTGCAACATATGCCGAAAACCTTCACCAAACCATTTGCCGATCGGATGAACATGCTCTGCGGCCTCGAAGTGAAGGAAGCGGCCGATGGGGATGAAGTGAAGCCTGGCCGCATCTTGATCGCGCCTGGAGGAGTCCAATGCCGGGTCAAGCGCCGGTCCATTACGAGTACGGTCATCGCGCTGAGCCCGAACATCGAACAGCATCTCCATGCTCCCTCTGCCGACATCATGATGCAGTCGGTTGCCCTGGTTTATGAAGAACGGGGTATCGGCGTCATCCTGACCGGCATGGGGCACGACGGCCTGGAAGGCATGAAGGCCATCAAGGCTGCCAAGGGCCGGACCATCGCCCAGGACGAAAAATCCTGCATCGTCTATGGCATGCCGAAAGCGGTGGTGGAAGCAGGCTGCGCGGATAAGGTCATTCCGCTCTCGGGGGTCGTGGGGGAAATTCTCAATATGGTGTAAGGGGCACAGGGGGATCGGACAGATTCATTCACAATCGAGAGGGTAGGAGGCACTATGAGTACGTTGTTGAAGGGCATGAATATCGGACCGAAGTTTGCGATATCGATCGGGGTGCTCGCCTCGATGATTTCACTCGTCGGGCTCGCGATTATTTATCAGCAGGAGCAGGACAAATTATTCGGGATGCTGGAGCAGCGCGGACAACTGTTGGAATCACAGATTCAGATCACCCGATCCTACATTGCGCAGAATTATGTCGGGAAATTAAAAAAGAGCAAGGTCGGAAGCGAGATCGTCATCGCCAAGGATCATGCAAACAACCCCGATGCGATTCCGTTCCCGGCAACCGCCACACGAGAAATGGGAGAGGAAGCCAATAAAAACGGGCTGTTTACGGCTAAAATGATCAGCCAAACTCCGATTAACCCTGCCAATGCGCCGAAGGACGCATTTGAGACCGAGGCGGTGCGGGCCGTCATGGGCGGGGCCGCTGTCTTCTCTCGCGTCGAAGAGGTGAATGGGGTACTCACGTTCCGCCGGGCATCGGCGGACAAGGCGACGTCGACAGCCTGCATCGGTTGTCACACCGACAAACAGGTCGGGGACGTCCTGGGCGTGCTCAGCGTCGGGATGAACATGACGAAAGGCAAAGCTGCGTCCGACAAATCGTTGATGAGCACGGCCAGTTTGCTGCTGGGAATTATCATGATCCTTGTCGTCGCAACCTATCTGCTGCTCCGGAGCATTGTCCTCAAGCCGCTGGCACACATGGCGACTATCACCAAGGACATTGCGCAGGGCGAAGGCGATTTGACGAAGCGTGTGCCGACTGAGGGCAACGATGAAATCGCCCAGTTCGGTGGCTTCTTCAATCAGTTTATCGATAAATTACAGAAGATGATCGGCAAAGTTGCGCATGTGACCGACAAGGTCGCCTCCGCGTCGGTCGAACTGTCCGCCACGGCGGAGGAAATCTCCAGGGGCACCGATACCCTGACGTCTCGTGCCGCGCAGACCGCTGCGGCGGTGGAGGAAATGAATGCGACGGTGAGCCAGGTCGCACAGAATTCCGGTAAGGCGGCGACGCTGGCGCAAGAGACGGTGCAGACCGCGAAGAACGGCGGGTCGGTGGTAGCCGACACAATTTCCGGCATGCAACATCTGTCGGAAGCTGTTTCCAACTCGGCGACG